>JAICXL010000081.1 GCA_025980475.1 Nocardioidaceae bacterium
ACCGCGCCACCGACGTGCTCATCGGCGGCAAAGTAGCGGTCATCTGTGGCTACGGCGACGTCGGCAAGGGCTGTGCTGAGTCGTTGCACGGGCAGGGTGCCCGTGTGGTCATCACCGAGATCGACCCGATCTGCGCGCTCCAGGCCGCGATGGACGGCTACCAGGTGGCCCGGCTCGACGACGTGCTCGACCAGGCCGACATCGTGATCACCGCCACCGGCAACAAGAACGTTGTCACCGTCGACCACATGCGCCGGATGAAGCGCAACGCCATCGTCGGCAACATCGGTCACTTCGACAACGAGATCGACATGGCCGGACTCGAGTCCTACCCCGGCATCGATCGCAAGACCGTCAAGCCCCAGGTCGACCTCTTCACCTTCCCCGAGGAGCAAGGCGGCGAGGGAACCGCGGTGATCGTCCTGTCCGAGGGTCGGCTGCTCAACCTCGGCAACGCCACCGGACACCCGTCCTTCGTGATGTCGAACTCCTTCACCAACCAGGTGCTGGCCCAGATCGAGCTGTTCACCCGGACCGAGGAGTACCCCACCGACGTCTACGTGCTGCCCAAGCACCTCGACGAGGAGGTCGCCCGGCTGCACCTCGGCGCGCTCGGCGCGAACCTCACGGAACTGACGGCGGAGCAGGCCGACTACCTCGGCATCGACGTGGCCGGACCCTACAAGTCCGACCAGTACCGGTACTGAGGGGTTGCGGGGGGACGGACCGTTGACGCAGGAGGGAGTCGGACGCACCAAGGTGCTCGTCGTCGACGACGACGCCGCCCTGGCGGAGATGCTTGCCCTCGTCCTGCGCAACGAAGGGCTCCACAGCGAGGTCGTCGCGCGTGGTGACGAGGCGCTGGCCGCCTTCCGCGAGTACCACCCCGACGTCGTGCTCCTCGACCTGATGCTTCCCGGGATGGACGGCATCGACGTATGCCGACAGATCCGGGCGGAGTCGGGCGTGCCGATCGTGATGTTGACCGCGAAGACCGACACCGTCGACGTCGTGGTCGGCCTGGAGTCGGGAGCGGACGACTACGTGGTCAAGCCGTTCAAGCCCAAGGAGCTGGTCGCCCGGATCCGGGCGCGGGTGCGCAGGCACGACGACAGCACGGGCGAGTCGCTGCAGATCGGTGACCTCGACATCGACCTCGCGGGGCACGCCGTGACGCGCAGCGGCGAGCCGATCTCCCTCACGCCGCTGGAGTTCGACCTGCTCGTGTGCCTGGCGCGCAAACCGCGCCAGGTGTTCAGCCGCGAGGTGCTGCTGGAGCAGGTGTGGGGCTACCGGCACGCTGCCGACACCCGGCTGGTCAACGTGCACGTCCAACGGCTGCGGGCCAAGGTCGAGCACGACCCGGAGAACCCCGCGATCGTGCTCACCGTTCGCGGTGTCGGGTACAAGGCTGGCCAGTCCCAGTCCCAGTCCCAGTCCCAGTCCCAGTCCCAGGTCCTGGCCCAGGACCTGGCCCAGGACCCGGCCCAGGACCCGGCACCGCGGCAGGCACCGGGTCAACCAGTGGGGCAGCCGAACGGCGAGGTCGCGGTCGGTGATGCACCAGACGCGGGATGAGCTGGTGCTCCGTCGTCTGCGTGCCGTCCCGAGCAGCGCGCTGAGGTTGTGGGGCCGGTCGATCCGCATGCGGGTCGTCGTCGCCACCGTCGTGCTGTGCGCACTGGTGGCGGGCACGGTCGGCTGGTTGGTGATGCAGCAGATCACGGACGGCCTGGTGAAGAGCCGGGTCAACACGTCCGTGGCCGAGGCCACCAGCGAGACCGACAATGCCCGCGACCGACTCGCGGAGTCCGGCAGCAACGACTACGACCCGGAGACGCAGCTGCGTCAGCTGGTCCAGACCCTGCAGGCCCGCGGGCAGGTGCGTGGCTACGACGTGGTCGTGATGGGCCCGGTCAACGACCGGGCCGCCAGCCGGGGAGTTCAGGCGACCCCGGGCGTCGACCCCGCGAGCGTTCCGGTCGACCTGCGCAACGCGGTGGAGCGCCAGGACGGGACGTCGTGGACCTTCACCCGCATCGACCACCTCCCGGGGAGCCACCGGCCCGGAGCCGCTGGTGGAGTCCCCGGGGTTGCCGTCGGCTCGCAGCTGATCCTGCCCTCCGACGGCGGCACCTACGCGCTCTACTACCTCTTCCCGATGGACGAGGAGCAGCGGACCTTGCATCTGCTGCGTCGCTCCCTGCTCACTTCCGGGGTCCTGCTGCTCGTCCTGGTTGCCGGCGTGTCCTGGGTGGTGACCCGCCAGGTGATCACCCCCATCCGGTTGGCCCGCCGGGTCGCCGAGCGGATCGCCTCCGGTCGCCTCGAGGAGCGCCTGCACGTGGCCGGCGAGGACGACATCGCCCGGCTGGCGACGTCCTTCAACCAGATGGCCGACGCACTGCAGCAGCGGATCCGGCAGCTGGTCGAGCTCTCCCGGGTCCAGCGCCAGTTCGTCTCCGACGTGTCCCACGAGCTGCGCACGCCGCTGACCACCGTGCGCATGGCCGGTGACGTGCTGCACGATGCCCGCGCGGGGTTCGACCCGGTGACTGCCCGGGCCGCCGAGCTGCTGCAGACCGAGCTCGACCGCTTCGAGAACCTGCTCTCCGACCTGCTCGAGATCAGTCGCTTCGACGCCGGCGCAGCTGCCCTCGACCTGGAGGACACCGACATCGGCGACGTCTGCCAGCGGATGATCGCCTCCGCCCAGCCGCTGGCCGCCGCCCGAGGGGTCGACCTCGAGCTGCGGGCGTCGGCGGCGTGCGTGGCCCAGGTCGACGTGCGCCGCATCGAACGGATCCTGCGCAACCTGTTGACCAACGCCATCGACCATGCCGGTGGTGCCGATCCCCGGGTCGTGATCCGCGTCGCCGGGGACCGGGACGCGGTGGCGGTGACCGTGCGGGACCGCGGCGTCGGCTTGCTGCCCGGACAGGCCGCCATGGTCTTCAACCGCTTCTGGCGGGCTGACCCGGCCCGCGCGAGAGGTTCGGGAGGCACCGGCCTGGGTCTCGCGATCGCGCTGGAGGACGCCCGTCTGCACGGCGGCTGGCTGCAGGCCTGGGGGTCGCCCGGTGTCGGCGCACAATTCCGGCTGACGATCCCCCGCAGGGCCGGTGATCCTCTCGCACACAGCCCGCTGGAGCTGGTGCCGGTCGACGCGACGGAGGTGCCGGTGTGAACCCCGGCCGCGTCCTCCCGTCCACCCGCCGGGCCACCAGGCTGCTCGGCGGCGTGCTGGCCGTGCTGCTGGTCCTCAGCGGGTGCGGGGGGCTCCCGGACAGCGGCCCCGTCCGGCACTACGCCGACAGCAAGGGCGGCACGGCCCAGGAGCCGGCGTACTTCACCCCGCCCGGGCCGGTTCGGGGCGCCTCACCGGTCGCCGTCGTGAAGGGCTTCATGCTCGCCATGCAGGCGAACCCGCTGAGCACCGCCGTCGCCCGCAGCTTCCTCTCGGCACGCGCCCGGGGAACCTGGCGACCCAACGAGTCGACGCTCGTCTACGGCGCCTCCACGATCAGCCAGGGCCGGGCCGGCCACGTCACGGTCCGGCTGGTCGACGCGCACCGGCTCGATGCGCGTGGCGGGTGGGTCACCGGACCTCCCGGCCGCACCGACACGCTCCAGCTGCACCTGGTGCGCGAGAAGGGCGAGTGGCGGGTCGACGACCCGCCCGACGCGCTGGTGGTGATCGAGTCCTACTTCGAGGGCAAGTTCGCACCCTTCGACCTCTACTTCTTCGACCAGACCGGACGTGTCCTGGTCCCGGAGCCGGTCTACCTGCCGCGCGGTGAGCAGACCGCGACGAACCTCGTCCGCGGCCTCCTCGCCGGACCGGGTCGTGACCTGGCCCCCGTCGTCCGCAGCGCCTTCCCGCTCGGGACGGACCTTGACCTCTCGGTGACGGTCTCGGAGAACGGCATCGCCGAGGTGCCCCTCAACGGCGAGGTCCTCAAGCTTGCGCCCGACCAGCTGAACCGCGCGATGGCTGAGCTGGCCTGGACGCTGCGTCAGGTGCCCGGTGTCGACCGTGTCCGGATGACCGTCGACGGCGCCCCGGTGCCGGTGCCCGACGGGCGCATCGACGTCGGGGTGGACGAGGGCATGCAGTTCGCCCCCGGGCCAGCCCGACCGGGACTTCCCGTGGCGGTCAGCCGCGGCCGCGTCGTCGTCGTCGACGGCGCGACGGCCGACCCCGTGCCCGGCCCCTTCGGTGATCCCGGCTTCGCCTTGCGGTCCGTGGCGATCGACCGGCGCGCCGACCGGCTGGCGGCGGTCGGCGCCAACGGGCGGACCGTCTACGTGGGCCCAGTGGCGGCCTCAGCCCACGCCACGTCGGTCAGGACGGTCCTCGCCGACGGCACCGACGTGCTCCGCCCGGCGTTCGACATGTTCGGTGACCTGTGGCTGGTCGACCGAACGGCTTCGGGGACAACGGTCCGGGTCGTGTCCGGGCGGCGCAGCAGGGTGCTGCACGTTCGGGGCGTCTCGGGCGACGAGGTGGCCGGCTTCGCTGTCTCGCCCGACGGGACCCGGCTGCTCGTGGCGCTCGCGGGTGGCGGTAACCCCCGACTGCTGGTCAGCAACGTGCTGCGCAGCCCCGAGGGGGACGTCCGCAGGATCACGCCCGGCCGCTCCCTGCCCGTGGTCTCCGGTGACATCGGCGCTGCCGTCGACGTCGGCTGGACCTCGCCGACGACCGTGGCAGTGCTGACGGAGCCGCGGAGGGCGACCACCCGGGTGACCTTCCTGCTGGCCGACGGGTCTCCGGGCGACGGCAGCCCGACGACTCCGACACCGATCTCGGCGGCCGCCAAGGCGCTGGTCACCGGTGGCGACGCCCGACAACCCGTGCTGGTGGTGACCACCGACGGTCGGCTCATGCGGCTCGCTGACAGTGGCCAGTGGGTCCGCAGCCTCGCCGCTCCGGTCACGGCGGCGGCGTTCCCAGGCTGAGGCGCGGGTCTTTCCACATCCTTGCGTGCGGTGGTTCCGTGCCGCTGCGCCCGAGGGAACGATCGGCCCCATGCTGGATGCGTGGCTTGACCTGGTGCACGGCAGCCGCTGCGTGGGCTGCGCCACGCCCGGGCGGCTGCTGTGCCGCCGGTGCGCGGCTGCACTGCCCAGCGTCCCGGTGCCGACCCGTCCGACTCCGTGCCCCGAGGGCCTGGCGCCGTGCTGGGCGGCGGGAGAGTACGCCGGCTTGCTGCGAACCCTGGTGCTCTGCCACAAGGAGCGTCGGGCGTTCGCCCTGGCGCGGCCGCTGGGATCAGTCCTGGCCGCTGTCGTCGGCGGAATGTTGCCAGCCGAGACCGATCCCGCCCCAGGGCAGGTCCCTCTGGCGGGGCAGGCGGCGCGAGCTGCTCCGTTGCTGCTGCTGGTCCCGGTCCCGTCGCGACCCGGCGTCGTCCGCGAGCGCGGGCAGGACCCGATGCTGCGGATCACCCGGTGTGCTGCGGCACAGCTGCGGCTCGGAGGCCGTCAAGTGCGGGTCGCCCGGCTGGTGCGCCAGCGGCTGCGGATGGGTGACCAGGCCGGTCTCACCCATGCCCAGCGGGCGGCCAACCTGCTCGACAGCCTCGAGGTGGCGCCGGCACCGCTTCGCGCCACTGCCCGGCTCGGGCGGACGGTGGTCACCGTGGTGTGCGACGACGTGCTGACGACCGGGGCGACGGCCCGGGAGACCCAGCGCGCGCTGGAGGACGTCGGCCTGCCGGTCGTGGCGATCGGCTGCATCGCCGCAACGAGACGGCGAAGCGCAGCGCCGGGACCATCGACGCTACCGTTTTCGACCTGGGCCGACTAGCGTCTCTGCATGGAGTCCGCCCGGGTCCGTGATTGCGTCGAGCATGGGTTGCTCGGGGTCAGAACCCGGGAAGTCCTCGCCCGACTAGCCGATGCCAGCCGCAGGCGAAACGGTCCACGTAAGTCGGTGCCGGCGGAGCGCGCTCTCCCGGTCCGACGATCACGGTGCGGCTTAGTCGTAAGTCCTGCCTCCACCGCGCCGTCCGAAACGGCGCCGCGTGGGGAGAAGGTGGGTAGTGGCAGCCAAGCTGCGAGAGCCTCAGCAGGCGGGTGTGGGGTCGAAGATCAGGTCGGCCGGGCGGACTCCTCCATCCTCGTCCGGGAGGGCCCGGGCAACGGTTGAACCCATCGATGAGTCGGAGGTCTGCGTGGACGTCGTCGTCAGCAGTCGCTACTGCGAGGTGTCAGAACGGTTCCGGGAGCACGTCCGGGAGAAGGTCTCCCGGCTCGAGAAGCACGACCATCGGATCATCCGCGTCGAGGCGCTGATCGCCAAGGAGAAGAACACCCGCCAGCCCGAGCGCGCCGTACGCCTCGAACTGACCGTGCTGTCCAGGGGGCCGGTCGTGCGGGCCGAGGCCGCCGCCGAGGACAAGATGGCGGCCCTGGACCTGGCGCTGACGAAGATGGAGGCGCAGATGCGCCGGGCCAACGACCGGCGGAAGGTGCATCGCGGCATGCACGCTCCCGAGTCGCTCGGGCAGGCGATGGCCCGCTCCGCACCCCCGGACGACGACCTGGGCGAGCAGGTTGCCCGCCGGAAGGTGGGACCCGTGGCGGTCGCCGGGGACGGTCCGCTGGTGGTGCGCGAGAAGACCCACAAGGCCTCGCCGATGACGCTGGAGCAGGCGCTCTACGAGATGGAGCTGGTCGGCCACGACTTCTACCTCTTCGTGGACAAGGAGAGCGAGCGCCCGTCGGTGGTCTACCGCCGGCGTGGCTACGACTACGGGGTCATCGCCCTCGACGTGTCCTGAGCGCCCTGCAGCGCCGGGTTGGCCCAGCTGGACCAGACCCGGAGTCCTGCTCGTAGTCCGAAGGGGCCATCAACTGGCCCCTTCGGGCCATCGCTTCTGGCATCATGGGCGCTGTGTCAGTGCTGCAGGATCCAGCGGCCGAGCCGGTGCGGGTCATCGTCGTGGACGATCAGGAGCTCTTCCGGCGCGGTCTGGTCATGCTGCTCGGCGTCGAGCCGGACATCGAGGTGGTCGGCGAGGCCGGCGACGGCGTGACGGCCTCGGACCTTGCAGTGAGCACCATGCCCGATGTCGTCCTCCTCGATGTCCGGATGCCCAAGCGCTCGGGCCTGCAGGCCTGCATGCGGATCAAGGAGGAGGTCCCTTCCGCCCGGATCATCATGCTGACCGTCAGCGACGAGGAGGGGGACCTCTACGAGGCGGTGAAGAACGGCGCATCCGGCTACCTGCTCAAGGACTCCTCGATCGAGGAGGTGGCCCAGGCGATCCGCGTGGTCGCCGAGGGACAGTCACTGATCAGCCCGTCGATGGCGGTCAAGCTGATCGACGAGTTCAAGGAGATGTCGCGCGCCGACCGTGACCAGGTGCCGACGCCGCGTCTGACCGATCGCGAGCTCGAGGTCCTCCGCCTCGTGGCCAAAGGGCTGAACAACCGTGAGGCCGCCAAGGAGCTGTTCATCAGCGAGAACACCGTCAAGAACCACGTCCGCAACATCCTGGAGAAGCTCCAGCTGCACTCGCGCATGGAGGCCGTGATGTACGCCGTGCGGGAGAAGCTGCTCGACATTCCATGAGCAACCCGGTCACCGGGTCGCTCTCCCTGCAGCAGGCACGCCGGATCGCACTGGTCGCCCAGGGCTTCCGGGACCCGCGCCACGCCGTGCCGACGATGCGCACCTTCAACCGCACCTTGGCGCGCACCGGCGTCCTCCAGGTGGACTCGGTCAACGTGCTGCAACGGGCGCACTACATGCCGCTCTTCTCCAGGATGGGCTCCTACGACGTCGGGCTGCTCCGTCGCGCCGCCGAGCAGCGGCCTCGCCGGATCGTCGAGTACTGGGCGCACGTGCAGGCCTACATGCCCGTCGAGCTCTGGCCGGTGATGCGGCACCGGATGGCGTCGTACCGCGAGCGCCGCGGGAAGTGGTGGCCGCTGGTGGACATGCGGCCCGGCCTGGAGAGGGATGTGTTGGCAGCGGTGCGCGATCGCGGGCCCGTCACCGCGCGGGACCTCGAGTCCGAGTTCAGCAGCGGCCCGCGCAGCAGGGAGCACTGGGGCTGGAACTGGTCGGAGGCGCGCAAGGTCCTCGACTTCCTCTACATGGTCGGTGACGTGGCCATCGCGGGGCGCAACGACCAGTTCGAGGTGCGCTACGACCTGCCCGAGCGGGTGCTGCCCGCGCACGTGCTCGCCGCACCCACGCCGACGCTGGCGGAGGCCAACCGGGAGCTCGTCCGGCGTGCGGCCAGGTCGCAGGGAGTCGGGACCGCGCAGTGCCTGGCCGACTACTTCCGGATGCGCCTGCAGCCCGGAGCCGGGCTCACCGCGGCCAGGGCGGCCATCGAGGAGCTGGTTGCGGCCGGTGAGCTGCTCCCGGTGCGGATCGAGGGCTGGCGGCGACCGGCGTACCTCCACCGCGACGCGGCGCGTCCTCGCTCGGTCCACGCCCGGGCGCTGCTCTCGCCCTTCGACCCGCTGGTCTGGGAGCGGGCCCGTACCGAGCAGCTCTTCGGCTTCCGCTACCGCATCGAGATCTACGTCCCCGCGGCGAAGCGCGAGTACGGCTACTACGTGCTGCCGTTCCTGCTGGGCGACCGGATCGTCGGCCGGGCCGACCTCAAGGCGGACCGGCCGGGGCGGCGACTCCTGGTGAAGGCGGCGTACGCCGAGGAGCACGCTCCGCCCGAGACCGCCCCGGAGCTGCTCGAGGAGCTGCTCGAGCTGGGCCGGTGGCTCGGGCTCGATGAGGTCGTCGTCGAGCAGCGCGGTGACCTCGCCCCGGGGCTGCGGGCGGCTCAGCGGCTGGCCAGCTGAGCGGCCACCGCCAGCAGCAGCTGCTCCGAGCCCGGCCGGCCCACCAGCTGCACGGAGAGCGGTGCCCCGTCGCGGGTCCCCACCGGAGCCGCCAGTGCCGGGAATCCGGCGAGGTTCCAGGGCTGGGTCCACGCGACCGTTCTGCCCGAGGACAGGAAGGTGCGGCCGAGACCGGTTGACTGCAACGCGCCGGCGGCCCGCGGGCCACGGGCCACCACCGGGCTCACCAGCAGGTCGTGGTCGTCGAGGAACCGCTCGGCGTCGGCCGTCCAGCGCTGGCCCGACCCCGGCCAAGGGCCGCCGTGCCGGAGGATCCGCCGGCCCAGACGGACCATCCGGCGGGTCCGTGGCTCCAGTAGGGCGTCGGTCAGACCGAGCACCTCGACCTCGCGCGCGATCCCCGCGAGCCAGCCCATCGTCCAGGTCGGGACGATGAGGGGCGGGTACGGCGGGGCGGCCTGCACGGGGACGTGCCCGGCTGCCCGCAGCCGCGAGACCGCTCGGTCGACAGCCGCCCGCTGGTGCCGGTCGGCGCGGGCCAGCGGTGACGGGCTGCGGGCCGACCAGGCCACCCGCAGTGTCGGTGTCAGGGGCAGGACCGCGAGCTCCGGCCGGCCGGCGAGCACGGCGAGGCCCGCGGCCGCGTCTGCGGCGTCCCGGGCCAGTGGGCCGACGGCGGTCAGGCCGAACCAGTGCTCGTCGGCCCCGCCGGGGAGCGGCACCACTCCACGGCCGGGCTTGATGCCGACCAGGCCGCAGTAGGCGGCGGGGATCCGGACCGAGCCGCCGCCGTCGGTGCCCACCGCCAGTGCTGCCATCCCCGAGGCTACGGCTGCGGCACCACCGCCGGTCGAGCCACCGGGGTCTCGATCGCGGGCCAGCGGGTTGCGGGTGGCGCCGTAGGCACGGGACGCGGTGAACCCCCAGATCGCCAGCTCCGGTGTCCGGGTCGTGCCCAGCACGACAGCCCCGGCAGCCCGCAGCCGTCGGACGACCTCGTCATCGTGGTCGGCCGGAGCCGGACGGGTGGCGGCCGAGCCGTGCCGCACCGGCGACCCCGCCACCGCCATGTTGTCCTTGACCGCCACCGGGACACCGGCCAGCGGCAGCTCGCCTCTGTCGGAGGCGGCGTCGACGGCGGCCGCGTCGGCGAGGGCGGCCTCGGCGCGGACGTGCTGGAAGGCGTTGAGCGCGCCGTCGCGCGCCGCGATCCGGGCGAGGTGGTCCCTGGTCACCTCCACCGCACTACGACGGCCGGCACGCACGTCAGCTGCCAGGTCGCGGGCAGTCGTCAGCTCGGTGTCGGGTCCCACTCCGCGAGCATGACAGGCTGGGCCACGTCACCGGCCGGCCATCAGGGGGGCGTCCACCGCGATCGGAACCCCGCGCCGGCGTCGACCGTTACGATGGAGGGCGGGACTGCACCTGCCCAACGCCCGGCAACAAGACAGCCGAAGAGAGAGAGCCTGCGTTCGTGCCTGCCATCGTCGACAAGATCCTTCGCATGGGCGAGGGCAAGATCCTCCGACGTCTCCAGTCCGTTGCGCGCGCCGTCAACGCCATCGAGGACGACTTCGTGGCGATGTCGGACATCGAGCTGCAGGCGATGACCGACGAGCTCAAGCAGCGGCTCGCCGGCGGGGAGAGCCTCGACGACCTGATGCCGGAGGCCTTCGCCACGGTCCGCGAGGCCGCCCGGCGCATCCTCGGCCAGCGCCACTTCGACGTGCAGGTCATGGGCGGTGCGGCACTGCACCTGGGCAACATCGCCGAGATGAAGACCGGTGAGGGCAAGACGCTGGTCTCCACGCTGCCGTCCTACCTCAACGCCCTCACCGGCAAGGGCGTCCACGTCGTCACCGTCAACGACTACCTGGCGAAGTACCACGCCGAGTGGATGGGCCGCATCTACCACTTCCTGGGCCTCACCGTCGGGGTGATCCTGCCCGAGATGACCCCCGAGGAGCGACGCGCGGCCTACGCCTGCGACGTCACCTACGCCACGAACAACGAGCTCGGCTTCGACTACCTGCGCGACAACATGGCCAACTCGCTCGAGGAGTGCGTCCAGCGCGGCCACCACTACGCCATCGTCGACGAGGTCGACTCGATCCTCATCGACGAGGCCCGGACCCCGCTGATCATCTCCGGTCCCACCCAGGACGAGGTGAAGTGGTACGCCGAGTTCGCCAAGGTCGCCCAGCGGCTCACGCGCGACGTCGACTACGAGGTCGACGAGAAGAAGCGGACGATCTCGATCCTCGAACCGGGGATCACCCGGGTCGAGGACCACCTCGGCATCGACAACCTCTACGAGTCCGCGAACACGCCGCTGATCTCGTTTTTGAACAACTCGATCAAGGCCAAGGAGCTGTTTCGCAACGACAAGGAGTACGTCGTCATCAACGACGAGGTGCTCATCGTCGACGAGCACACCGGCCGGATCCTGTCAGGCCGGCGCTACAACGACGGGCTGCACCAGGCCATCGAGGCCAAGGAGGGCGTGACGGTGCGCGAGGAGTACCAGACCCTCGCGACCATCACCCTGCAGAACTACTTCCGGCTCTACGAGAAGCTCTCCGGGATGACCGGTACGGCCTCCACCGAGGCCGCCGAGCTGCACCAGACCTACAAGCTGGGCGTCGTCCCGATCCCGACGAACAAGCCGATGGTGCGCGCGGACCGCTCCGACGTCATCTACAAGACGGAGAAGGCCAAGTTCGACGCCGTCGTCGAGGACATCGCCGAGCGCAACGAGGCCGGCCAGCCGGTCCTGGTCGGGACGGCGAGCGTCGAGAAGTCGGAGCTGCTGGCGAAGTTCCTGCTCCAGCGCGGCATCCCGCACGAGGTGCTGAACGCGAAGAACCACGCCCGCGAGGCGCACATCGTCGCGCAGGCGGGGCGGCTCGGTGGCGTCACCGTGTCGACCAACATGGCCGGCCGCGGCACCGACATCCAGCTGGGCGGCAACCCCGACTTCATCGCCGACGAGGCGCTGCGTGCCCGCGGCCTGTCGCCGAGCGAGACGCCGGAGGAGTACGAGGCCGCCTGGGACGCCGCCTTCGAGGAGGCGAAGAACCAGGTCAAGGCCGAGCACGAGGAGGTCGTGCAGGCCGGCGGTCTCTACGTGCTGGGCACCGAGCGGCACGAGAGCCGGCGGATCGACAACCAGCTGCGCGGACGGTCCGGGCGCCAGGGCGACCCGGGGGAGTCGCGGTTCTACCTCTCGCTGGGCGATGACCTGATGCGCCGGTTCAACGGCC
>JAICXL010000110.1 GCA_025980475.1 Nocardioidaceae bacterium
GGGTTGCCGGCCCACCCGTCGTAGGGGTCCGCCTGGGCCGGGAGGTAGGCCTGCCCGCCGTCGGTCGTCCAGCCGCCGCTGCTGGAGCCGAACTGGGTGAAGGCCGGCTGGCCGGCGTAGGCGAGGTACTGCCCGCGCGTCGCCCGAACCGCCGCATCGGTGCTGGGATACTCGGCTGACGTCCCCCGGTAGACCTGGCAGGACCAGGTGTCGCAGATCTGGTAGGAGCGGTGCGCGTTCTCGGCCTTCTCGAAGAGCGCGTAGGTGCGGGCCGCGACTGCCTGGGCCTGCAGGGCGGCCGGGTCCCAGGACGCCGGCATCTCCGCCGACACCACGCCGCGCAGATACTGCTCCACCGACACGACGTTGACGGTGTCGCGGTCCGGCGAGCCGGCGCTGGGCGATGCGCCCCGCAGCGCCCCGCGGTAGGTGGCGGGCGCCGTACCTCCCGGGAGCACCAGCGTCAGGGTGCCGTCCGCGGCGCGGAACTGCCCGTCGCCGACCAGGTGCGCCAGGCCGCCGGGCCGGTAGCGGTGCCAGCGACCGGTCTGGTAGCCGACCACGGTCTCACCACGCTGGTCGACGTTGAGCCGCCAGCGCCGGACGCCGGCGATGTCGGGGAGCGCATAGGTGGTCCCCGAGCCGAGGTCGCGCATGGTCATCCCGGGCTCGGCGAGCACCGCCGTGTCGCGGGTGGTGTCGGCGGTGATCAGCACCCGGATCGGCTGCACCTTGGTGGCCACCGTCGTGCCCGGGTAGTAGAACGAGAGGATCTGACTGGCGGAGAGCCCCTGGCGGGCCGCGCCCTCGGCGCCGTACTGCGACATGCCGTGGCCGTGCCCGTAGCCGTGCCCCGAGACCGTGAAGCTGCCGCCCGCGGGCACGCGGAAGCGCTCGACGGTGCGGGCCTGGGCCGGCGTGGCGCTCAGCGACACCGTGGCCAGGGCGACGGCGGCGACGGCGGTCGCGAGGGCGGCGGTCTTGGCAGGCATCACGGCTCCTGGTGCAGATGTGGCATTTGGGACAGGAGCGTATCCATGCCGCCGCGCGCCTGCGGACCCTTTCCCGTTATTTCGAGAATGTGTGAAGAATGCCGTCCCGATAATTACACCGATGTCCTTCTCCCGTCGAGTCGGGAGTTGTGGCCTCTCGAGTCGGGAGTTCTGGCCCCTCGAGTTGGGAGTTCTGGCCCGGCCAGGTCAGCGTCGCGGGTGGTGCAGCCGACGGGCCGCCTCGGCGACGGAGCCGCTCATCGACGGATAGACGGTGAAGGCGTGGGCGAGCTGGTCCACGGTCAGCGACTCGTCCACGGCCAGCGAGACCGGGTGGATCAGCTCGCTCGCCCGCGGGCCGACCACCACCCCGCCGACGACGATCCCCGTGCTCGGCCGGCAGAACAGCTTGACGAACCCGTCCCGGACTCCCTGCATCTTGGCGCGCGCGTTGCCGGCCAGCGGCAGGTGCACGGCCTCGGCCTCGATCTCGCCGGCGTCGACGGCCTCCTGCTGCCACCCGACCGTGGCGATCTCGGGAGCGGTGAAGACGTTCGAGGCCACCTTGGTCAGGTCCAGCGGGACGACGGCGTCACCGAGGATGTGCGCCATCGCGATCCGCCCCTGCATCGCCGCGACCGACGCCAGCATCAGCACGCCCGTGCAGTCACCCGCCGCATAGACACCGTGGGCTGCGGTGCGCGAGACCTTGTCCACCTCGATGAACCCATTGCTGTCGAGCCGCACCCCCGCCTCCTCGAGACCGACCCCGGTCGTGTTCGGGACCGAGCCCACCGCGAGCAGGCAGTGCGAGCCGGAGACGGCGCGGCCGTCGGTGAGCGTCACGGTCACGCTGTCGCCGTCCCGGGTGACCGACTCCATCCGGGACCTGGACAGGACCGTCATCCCGCGCCGCTTCAGGACGTCCTCCAGCACCGTGGCCGCGTCGGCGTCCTCGCCGGGCAGCACCCGGTCGCGCGAGGAGACGAGCACGACGTCGACGCCCAGGGCCATGTAGGCGCTGGCGAACTCCGCCCCGGTCACGCCCGAACCCACCACGATCAGCCGCTCGGGGATCACGTCGACGTCGTAGACCTGCTCCCAGGTCAGGATCCGCTCCCCGTCGGGCCGGGCGCTGGGCATCGTCCGGGGGGTGGCCCCGGTAGCGACGAGCACGGCATCGGCCTCGAGCGTCTCCTCCGCGCCGTCGAGGGACGTGGCCACCACCCGGGAGGGGCCGTCCAGCCGGCCCTGACCGGGTACGACGCGCACTCCCTCACGCTCGAGCCGGCGGGCGATGTCGTCTGACTGCGCCCGGGCGAGCGCCATCACCCGCCGGTTGATCCGGGCCAGGTCGACCGACAGGCCGGTCTCCCCGACGCCTTCGCCGATCCGGACGCCGAGCTCGTGGGCCCCCTCGACCTCGGTCATCAGCTCGGCCGTCGCGATCAGGGTCTTGCTCGGCACGCAGTCGGTGAGCACGGCCGACCCGCCCAGCCCGTCGGAGTCCACGACGGTCACGGCCGCACCCAGCTGGGCGGCGACCAGCGCCGACTCGTAGCCTCCCGGCCCGCCACCGACGATCACCACGCGATTCACGCGGGCCATTGTGTCCTACCCTTCTCCCGTGACGCTCCACGCCGCCTACGGGGCCAACCTCGACCCCCGCAGGATGAGCGAGAGGTGCCCGCACTCGATCCTGCGTGGCACCGGGTGGCTGCAGGGGTGGCGGATCACCTTCGGCGGCGAGGACCACGGCTGGGACGGCGCGCTCGCCACGATCGTCCAGGACCCCTTCGAGCAGGTCTTCGTCGCCGTCTACGACGTCACCGACCACGACATGGCCAAGCTCGACGGCTGGGAGTCGGCCGACACCGGCCTCTACCGCAAGACCAAGGTGCGCGTCTCCACCATGGAGGAGGAGCTGGTCGCCTGGGTCTACGTGCTCGACGCGTTCGAGGGCGGCCTGCCGTCGGCGAACCACCTCGGCGTCCTGGCCGACGCCGCACAGGCGGCCGATGCCCCCGCCGACTACGTCGCCGCGCTGCGCGCCCGACCCTGCCGGTCGGTCTTCGGCGGGTAGTCTCCCCGCCGTGAGCACGCCCACCGAAGAAGCCAGCGAGGCCGCCTCCGCCCTCGCCGAGAAGACCGGCGTCGGCCACCACGACGTCGCCCTGGTCCTCGGGTCCGGCTGGCTGCCCGCGGTCGACGCCCTGGGCGAGACGATCGCCGAGGTCAGCATGGCCGAGCTTCCCCATTTCGCGCCGCCTGCCGTGGCCGGGCACGCCGGCAGGATCCGCTCGATCCGCGCCGAGGCCCCGTCGACAGCTCCGGGTGGGAGCCGCAACCTGCTGGTCTTCCTGGGCCGTACCCACCTCTACGAGGGCCACGGCGTCCGTGCGGTGGTCCACGCCGTGCGCACCGCGGCGGCCGCCGGCTGCTCGACGGTGGTGCTCACCAACGGCTGCGGCGGCCTCCGGGACAGCTGGCGACCGGGCACACCGGTGCTGATCCGCGACCACGTCAACCTCACGGCCACCTCGCCGATCGAGGGCCCCCACTTCGTCGACCTCACCGACCTCTACAGCCCGCGGCTGCGGGAGCTGTGCCGGTCGGTGGCGCCGGGGCTCGACGAGGGGGTCTACGTCCAGTTCCCCGGGCCGCACTACGAGACCCCCGCCGAGATCGGCATGGTCCGGGCCATCGGCGGTGACCTGGTCGGCATGTCGACCACGCTCGAGGCGATCGCGGCACGTGAAGCGGGCGTGGAGGTGCTCGGCATCTCACTGGTCACCAACCTGGCCGCCGGCATCACCGGGGAGCCGCTGAACCACGAGGAGGTCCTCGAGGCCGGCCGGGAAGCAGCCACCCGGATGGGCGAGCTGCTGGGCGCCATCGTCCCGCGGATCTGACCGCTCGCGGAGCGGGGCCGTTGACTTTCCGGCGGCACCTGCCTTCGATGGAGGCAGTCGATCTCGGGAGGACCGATGGCCGATCCCAGGCACAGGGCGGAGCCGGAAGACAACGGCGAGCAGGACACCAGGCCGGGCACGATGCCCGAGCCCAGCGAGGAGGAACGCGAGCAGATCGAAGCCGAGCGCCGGCACCGGCTCGACCCCGAGAACCGCTCCGACGGCGCCGAGGTGGACAACACCGACCGCGAGTTCGACGTCGTCCACGGCCGGTTCACCGACAGCGAGCGACCGGAGGAGGGTGAGCTCGAGTTCGACCCGTCGGCGGAGTGAACCGGCTGCCACCTCACGCCTACTCGCAGGTAGCCTGAGCCGATGCCAGCCATGCGCTACGTCTCCTGCACGGCCGCCGACGGCATCGCCCAGGTCCGCCTCACCCGGCCGGACCAGCTCAACGGGCTCACGCTGCGGACGCTCGCTGAGCTGGTCGCCGTCGCCCGCGACCTGCGTCGCGACCGCAGCCTGCGCGCGGTCGTCCTCAGCGGGGAGGGGCGGTCCTTCTGCGCCGGGCTCGACTTCGGCTCGGTGCTGCGCAAGCCCACCGGGATCGCCGCGGCGTTCGTGCCCCGCCCCTGGCGCGGCACCAACACCTTCCAGGAGGCCTGCTGGGCTTGGCGCCGGCTGCCGGTGCCCGTCATCGCTGCCGTGCACGGCCACTGCTACGGCGGTGGGGTGCAGATCGCGCTCGCCGCCGACTTCCGCATCGCCACCCCCGACTCGGAGTGGTCGGTGCTCGAGGGCCGCTGGGGGCTGATCCCCGACATGACCGGCATCCGCTCGCTCGCCGAGCTGGTCGGCATCGACACCGCCAAGCGACTGACGATGACGGCGCGGATGCTCTCCGGCGAGGAGGCCCACGACCTCGGACTGGTCACCGAGCTCGCTGCGGACCCGGAGGAGGCGGCGCTGGCCCTCGCCCGGGAGCTCGCCGGCCGCTCTCCCGACGCTCTCGCCGCCGCGAAGCGTCTCTTCGACCGCAGCTGGACATCCTCGGCACGGGCCACCTTCCGCCGGGAGCGTGCCGAGCAGCTCTTCCTGCTCTTCGCCGCCAACACCAGGGCTGCCCGCAAGGCCGCCTTCGAGAAGGTCGGACCACGGTTCGGACCTCGCGGCCGGCGGTGATCGGGCTCCGTGTAGAAAGGAGCCCATGGCTACCACTGCTTTGAAGGGCAACCCCGTCACCACCGTCGGCGAGCTACCGGCGGTCGGGTCGAAGGCGCCGGAGTTCACCGTCACGGGCACCGACCTGGGCGAGTTCTCCTTCAGTGACCTCCCGGGCCGGGTCGTGCTCAACATCTTCCCCAGCATCGACACCGGAGTCTGCGCCGCGAGCGTGCGCAGGTTCAACGAGCTGGCCGCCGGGCTCGACAACACCACGGTGCTGTGCGTGTCCAAGGACCTGCCGTTCGCCCAGGCCCGGTTCTGCGGCGCGGAGGGCATCGAGGACGTCCGGGTCGGATCGGCCTTCCGCACCGACTTCGGCGAGACGTACGGCGTCACCCTGGCCGACGGCCCGATGAAGGGGCTGCTCGCCCGCGCGGTCGTGGTCGTCGACGCCGACGGCAAGGTCAGCTAC
The DNA here is from genome assembly GCA_025980475.1 of Nocardioidaceae bacterium. Lineage (GTDB taxonomy): Bacteria > Actinomycetota > Actinomycetes > Propionibacteriales > Nocardioidaceae > Marmoricola. The sequence continues at coordinate 5,541 of JAICXL010000110.1, forward strand.
ACCCAGGTCGTCCCCGAGATCGGCCAGGAGCCCGACTACGACGCCGCGGTGGCCGCCCTGGACTGACCCGGTTCTGCTGACCGGCGCCGGGGTGACCAGCACCGGGCTGACCAGCACCGGGCTGACCAGCACCGGGCTGAC
>JAICXL010000040.1 GCA_025980475.1 Nocardioidaceae bacterium
AACAAGAGCAAGTTAGAAAAAAGGCCTCTGACCTGCGGTTTCATCGAGTTTCGACGGCACTCAATCACCATCTGGACGCCCTCTCAAGGCGGTAGCGCCGGTTCGAATCCGGTCGGGGGTACCACGCGAGTGGTCAGGCGGCGCGTTGTGGACGACCCAGCTTCGCCGGTCAACCGACGAGCAGTTCCGGTCGAAAAAGGTCGAGACCGATCTCGAGAACGACGGTAGCTCGCGGCTACCGGCTGTCGCGTGCCCATCACGTGGCACAACGTCGCTTCACGCGGATCAGGTGCTCAGGTGCCGTGTGAAGCAACGTTGTGTCGTGGCCGGGGACCAGAGATCGGGGAGCGTAGGGCGTGTCATGTCTGACGCCCGGCGCCCGACGCGGGTCGGTCAGGCCGTCGGGGTCGAGGTTCCGGACGCGAGTGTGGTGTCCCCACTGTCGGTCGGGTCCGTCGAGATCCCGAGAGCGGTGTCGGCGTCCGCCAGAGCCGCCTCAGCAGTGTCCCGCACCTGGGTGATGTCGGGCCGGGTGGACTCCGGAGCCAGTGCGACCACGGTGGCGACCGCCGTGTCGGCGTCGGTCGAGGCCGTGCCGGCGGCCCGGTCCGTGTCGCTGATGCTCGTCGAGGTGGCGACCAGGGCAGCCATCCGGTTCACTTGACGGAGCTGGTTCGCGACGGCGTGGTCGGCGCCGCGAAGCTGCTGGGCGAGGTGGTCGTGGGCCCGCTGGGCGTGGCCTGCGCCGTGGAGGTGTGGTGGTGCCCGGCGGCGTGGCCGTGCCCATGACCGGCAGCAAGAGCCGGCGTGGCCGGGATCATCAGCGCGGCCGCGGACATCACCGCGGCAGCGGCAAGGGAGTGCGTCCGGGGCCTGGATCCAGCCAGGCACCGGCTGCGATGTCTGATTTCCGCTAGAGATCGCCCGCGTGCCGGGGCAGACTCACCTACGTGCTGCCGGACGAGGACCTCTGCTACCGGGCCGTCAAGGGCCGGGACCGTCGCTTCGACGGCGTGTTCTACACAGCCGTGCGCACGACCGGCATCTACTGCCGGCCGTCGTGTCCGGCGATCACGCCGAAGCGCCACAACGTGACCTTCTTCCCCTCGGCCGCCGCTGCGCAGGGTGCCGGCTTCCGGGCGTGCCGGCGGTGCCTGCCCGACGCCACGCCGGGCTCCCCGGAGTGGGACGTCACCGCTGACCTCGCGGGGCGGGCGATGCGCCTGGTCGCGGACGGCGTCGTCGAGCGGGAAGGGGTCGACGGCCTGGCGTCGCGGCTCGGCTACTCGACGCGACAGCTCGGCCGGGCGCTCACCGCCGCCTACGGCACCGGGCCGCTGGCGCTCGCGCGGGCAAGGCGGGCGCAGACGGCGCGCGTGCTGATCGAGACCACCGACCTCTCGTTCACCGACATCGCCTTCGCTGCCGGGTTCGCCAGCGTCCGGCAGTTCAACGACACCATCCGGGAGGTCTACGCGACCACGCCGACGGCGCTGCGTGGGCGGTCCGGTGGGCACCGTGCGTCGGGCACGATCACCGCGCGGATCGCCGTCCGTGAGCCCTTCGACGCCGACGGGCTGCTCGCGTTCCTCGCGCGCCGCGCCGTCCCGGGTGTGGAGGCGTCCGGTGACGGCTGGTTCGAGCGCTCCTTGCGGCTCCCGCACGGAGCCGGTGTCGTGCGGCTGCACCTGCGAGCCACACCCGTGTCCTGTCGGTTCACTCTCGCCGACGCGCGCGACCTCGCCCCGGCGATGGAGCGGACGCGAAGGATGGTCGACGCCGACTGCGACCCGGTGGTCGTCGACGATGCGCTCGCCGAGGACCCCGTGCTGGCCCCGCTCGTGGCACGGCGACCGGGCATCCGGGTCCCGGGCCACGTCGACGGTGCGGAGATCGCCGTACGCGCTGTCCTCGGCCAGCAGGTCACCGTCGCGGCGGCGTGCACCCAGGCCGGCCGGCTGGTGAGGGCCTACGGCGACCCCCTCGGGCTCGACGGCCACCACGCTGTCACTCGTCTCTTCCCCACCAGCGCCGTCCTCGCGGGCATCGACCCCGCGGACCTGTCGATGCCCCGCGCCCGCGGGAGGGCGCTGACCGCGCTGTGCGGCGCGCTCGAGGACGGCCGGGTCCGGCTCGACCGCAGCGGGGACCGCCCCGAGGTGCGAGCCGCGCTGTTGGCACTGCCGGGCATCGGGCCGTGGACCGCCGACTACGTGGCCATGCGCGCACTCGGAGAGCCCGACGCCTTCCTGCCGACCGACACGGGGGTCCGTGACGGCGCGCATCGGCTGGGCATCGACGACATCCGCGGCCGGAGCGACCGTTGGCGACCGTGGCGGAGCTACGCACTGATGCACCTCTGGAGCAGCCTCTCGGGGCCAGCCTCTCCGAAACAGCCTCTCCGGGGCCCGCGGCGGCGGGGCCGAGCGGGACCAGGGACGACGAAGGAGGCATAGGGTGACCACGCTGGAGCACGATCAGGAACTGGAGCAGGCCATGTGGACGGTGGTGGACTCGCCGGTCGGCGAGCTGCGGCTCGTTGCCACCGACGAGGCGGTGCTGGCCATCGAGTTCAGCCCCTTCCGGGGGTTGGCCAACGGCCGCCCGCTCGGCGAACGCGCCGATGACCAACCGCTGCTGAAGGAGACCGCGCGGCAGCTGGCGGCGTACTTCGCCAGGGCGCTGCGGGAGTTCGACCTGCCGCTGGCACCAGCCGGCAGCGCCTTCCAGCAGCGGGTGTGGGAGCAGCTGCGGCTGATCCCCTACGGCCAGACCGCGTCCTACGGCGAGGTCGCCCGCCGCCTCGGGATGACCAACGCCGCATCGCGCGCGGTCGGGCTGGCCAACGGCCGCAACCCGATCCCGGTCGTGGTGCCCTGCCATCGGGTGATCGGTGCCAACGGCACGCTGACCGGTTATGCGGGCGGCCTCGACCGCAAGCAGCTGCTCTTGTCGCTGGAGCAGGACGCGTTGTTCTAGGTCACTCCGCGGCGGCGCGGCGCAGCGACTCCGAGAGCCGTTCGGCAGCGGCCAGCACGGCGGGCGCGTGCATCCGGCCCGGCTGGCGGGAGAGGCGCTCGAGCGGGCCGGACACCGACACCGCGGCGATGATCTTGCCTGAGGGGGACCGCACCGGAGCCGACACCGACGCGACGCCCTGCTCGCGCTCGCCGACGGACTGGGCCCAGCCACGTCGACGGATGCCCGCAAGGGCGGCTGCGGAGAAGGCGGCGTTCTGGAGACCGCGGTGGATCCTCTCCGGGTCCTCCCAGGCGAGCAGCACCTGTGCGGCCGAACCGGCGCGCATGGTCAGCTGTGAGCCCACCGGGATCGTGTCGCGCAGGCCGCTGGGCCGCTCGGCGGCGGCGACGCAGACGCGGTAGTCACCCTGTCGGCGCCACAGCTGCGCGGACTCCCCGGTGATGTCGCGCAGCCGCGCGAGCACCGGTCCCGCGGCCGCCAGCAGCCTGTCCTCCCCGGCCGCCGCGGACAGCTCGGCCAGCCGCGGCCCAAGAATGAAGCGGCCCTGCATGTCGCGGGCGACGAGGCGGTGGTGCTCCAGCGCGACGGCCAGCCGGTGAGCGGTCGGACGGGCCAGACCGGTGCCGGCCACCAGCCCGGCCAGGGTCGCCGGGCCCGACTCGAGCGCGGTAAGCACCAGGGCCGCCTTGTCGAGCACGCCGACTCCGCTAGAGTTGTCCATATCCCAATATTGCCGTCTCAACACATGGGATGCAAGCGTAAGGTCGGTCAGGACCACGGAACCACGGGACGAGGAGGGGCGATGGGGAAGACCCTGGCGGAGAAGGTCTGGGACGAGCATGTGGTGCGGAGCGCCGAGGGCGAGCCCGACCTGCTCTACATCGACCTGCACCTCATCCACGAGGTCACCTCGCCGCAGGCCTTCGAGGGCCTGCGCCTGGCCGGCCGGAAGGTACGACGACCCGACCTGACCCTGGCGACCGAGGACCACAACGTCCCGACGCTCGACTGGGACAAGCCGATCGCCGACCCGGTGAGCCGCACGCAGGTCGAGACGCTGCGGCGCAACACCGAGGAGTTCGGTGTCCGGCTGCACGCACTCGGTGACCCGGAGCAGGGCATTGTGCACATCATCGGCCCCCAGCTCGGTCTCACCCAGCCCGGGATGACCGTCGTGTGCGGCGACAGCCACACCAGCACCCACGGCGCCTTCGGCGCCATCGCCTTCGGCATCGGCACGTCCGAGGTCGAGCACGTCCTCGCCACCCAGACGTTGCCCCAGGCGCGGCCGAGGACGATGGCGGTCACCGTCAACGGCAGCCTCCCCGACGGCGTGACGGCCAAGGACCTCGTGCTCACGCTGATCGCGCGCGCCGGCACCGGCGGCGGTCAGGGCTACATCGTGGAGTACCGCGGCCCGGCCATCGAGGACCTCTCGATGGAAGCCCGGATGACGCTCTGCAACATGAGCATCGAGTGGGGAGCCAAGGCCGGCCTGGTCGCTCCCGACCAGACCACCTTCGACTACCTCGAGGGCCGGCCGGAAGCCCCGAAGGGCGCCGACTGGGACGCCGCGGTCGAGCACTGGAGGTCGCTGCGCACCGATCCGGACGCCGAGTTCGACAAGGAGCTCGTGCTCGACGCGGGCACGATGACGCCCTTCGTCACCTGGGGCACCAACCCCGGGCAGGGGGTCCCTCTCGGTGCAGCCGTGCCGCGCCCGGAGGACTTCGAGGACGAGCAGGACCGGGTCGCGGCGCAGAAGGCCCTCGAGTACATGGGCCTCGAGGCCGGCACCCCGATGCGCGACATCGAGGTGGACACGGTCTTCGTCGGGTCGTGCACCAACGGGCGGATCGAGGACCTGCGCGCAGCAGCCGCCGTGATCAACGGCCGTCAGGTGGCGAAGGGCACCCGGCTGCTCGTCGTACCGGGCTCCGCGCGGGTCCGGTTGCAGGCCGAGGACGAGGGCCTCGACGTCGTGTTCAAACAGGCCGGTGCGGAGTGGCGCGGAGCAGGTTGCTCCATGTGCCTGGGGATGAACCCTGACCAGCTCGCACCCCGGGAACGCAGCGCATCGACCTCGAACCGCAACTTCGAGGGCAGGCAGGGCGAGGGTGGGCGCACCCACCTGGTCTCGCCGCTCGTCGCCGCGGCCACCGCTGTGCGGGGCACACTCTCGTCCCCAGTCGACCTCGAGGAGCTGTGATGGAGAAGTTCCGCACCCACACCGGTGTCGCGATGCCGCTGCGGCGCAGCAACGTCGACACCGACCAGATCATCCCTGCCGTCTACCTCAAGCGGGTCACCCGAACGGGCTTCGAGGACGGCCTCTTCGCCGCCTGGCGCAGCGATCCAGACTTCGTGCTGAACAGACCCGAGTACGCAGACGCGACCGTGCTCGTCGCCGGTCCCGACTTCGGCACCGGCTCGTCGCGCGAGCACGCCGTGTGGGCCTTGCAGAACTATGGCTTCCGGGTGGTGATCGCCCCCCGCTTCGGCGACATCTTCCGCGGCAACTCCGGGAAGTCCGGCCTGTTGGCCGCACAGGTCGACGACAAGGTGGTGCTGCGTCTCTGGGACCACCTCGCCGAGCATCCGGGAGCCACCGTCACGGTCGACCTGGAGAGCCGGACAGTCAAGGCCGGTGAGGGCCCGGAGGCGATCGAGGAGAGCTTCGACATCGACGACTACACCCGGTGGCGACTGCTCGAAGGGCTTGACGACATCGGCATCACCTTGTCGCACGCGGAGGACATCACCGCCTTCGAGGCGTCTCGGCCACGCTGGAAGCCGGTCACCACCCACTGAGGCCGGATCGAACCGTTTCCCCTTGCCTGCTTGGGGATTCGTGGCGCGAGCGCAGTTCATCCCGCGCGATCGGCGATCGCATATGAAGCGAGCGCACGAAATTGATCGCTGCGACACGCTCGGTTGGCATTGTGGGGACACTCACTTTTCCCTAGCGTGCCAAGGGAAAAGTCGAGCATCGCGCTCGACCGACGTTCACGAAAGGGAAGCTTGTGAACAAGAGTCAGTTGATCGACGCCCTAGCGGGTCGTTACGAGGGCAACCGCAAGGCAGCCGCCCAGGCCCTGGAGTCGGTGCTCGACACCATCACCCGCGAGGTCGCCAAGGGCGAGAAGGTCGCGATCACGGGGTTCGGGTCCTTCGAGAAGAGGGTCCGCGACGCCCGGTGGGTGCGCAACCCACGCACCGGTGAGCGCATCAAGGCCAAGAAGACGGCGGTGCCGAAGTTCAGCGCCGGCGCCGACCTGAAGGCCGTCGTCTCGGGTGCGAAGAAGCTGCCGAAGCTCACTCTCGCGACGGCTGCGAAGGCGACGCCGGGGGCGTCCAGCCCGGGGGGCAGGAAGACCGCCGCGTCGTCGAGGTCCACGGCCACGAAGTCCACGCCTGCAAAGAAGACGGCGAGCAAGTCGACCAGCAAGTCCGCGCCGGCGAAGAAGACCACGGCGAAGAAGACCGCGGCGACGTCGACCGCGAAGAAGAGCCCGGCGAAGAAGGCCGGGTCGACGGCAGCGAGGAAGACGTCGCCGGCGAAGAAGACCGCGACCAGGTCGACCGCGACGAAGTCCGCTTCGGCGAAGAAGACGGCGAGCAAGTCGACCAGCAAGTCGACGTCGGCCAGGAAGTCCGCGCCGGCGAAGAAGACCGCCGCGAAGTCGACGGCGAAGAAGAGCCCGGCCAGGAAGACCGCGAAGAAGTCCTGACCGGCCCAGCACGGCCCACCGGCGGCGACGACTGCGATCGGCAGTCGTCGCCGTCGTCGTCAGCGGGCCGCGTCAGGCGCGATCGCAGAGCGCGAGGGCACTGGCCGTGTGTGGCCCGACACCCAACGCCACCGCGCGGTCGAGGTCCGCGGTGGTGTCCACGTCGAGCCGAAGCGTGGGCAGGTCGTCGGGCACCGGCGTGGCTCCCGAAGCGGCATGGCTGGCGGCCGAGCCCCGGCCGAAGTGCGGTCCGAGCTCGGTCCCGGGAGCAGCCACCAGGAGCGTCGTCCCGCTGCCCGCGGCGTCGGCGACGAACCACCGCGACCCGGCACCGACCACCAGCGCGCGGGTGAGGTCGGCCTCGGCGAGGCAGGGCAGGTCGGCGCACATCGCCGCCACCCCCACCCCGGGGCGTTGCGCACGCACCCGCCGGGCGGCCATGACGAGCGCGCGGTTGAGGTCGCCGGCGCCCTCGTCGGGCAGCACGGGCACCCCCCACCGCTCGCCGACCGCGGGCTCCGCGCCCACGACCATGGCCACCTCGACGAGGGGGGAGCGGGCGGCAGCCGCAAGGGCATCCTCGGCGAATGCGCGCATCAGCCGTCGCGTGGTCGCGGCGTCCAGCGCCAGCCTCCTCTTCGCTGCGTCCAGCGCCTTCACCGGCACCAGCAGGACGAACGGTTCGCGGTTCACGGGCAGTAGTCTCTCCCTCAGCCGGTGACCGGCGTCGCGAGGGGAAGGGGAGTTCGTGCCGAAGGTTCGCAAGCTCCAGGAGAGACGCGGCTGGGCCTGGACGACCGCGGTCACGGTGATCAAGCCGACCTTGCTCGCCTTCACCCGTCGCGACTGGGTCGACGGCGAGAAGATCCCCGCCACGGGCGGGTGTGTCGTCGTGGTCAACCACATCTCCCACGTCGACCCGTTGACCCTGGCCCACCTCCTCTACGACCACGGCCGGCTGGTGCGGTACCTGGCCAAGGATGCCCTCTTCACGGTGCCGGTGGTCGGGCCGGTCGTGCGTGACGCCGGCCAGATCCCGGTGACCCGGATGTCCGCCAACGCCGCCAAGGCGTACGACGCCGCCGTGGCCGCGGTCAACGGGGGGGAGTGCATCGGTGTCTATCCTGAGGGAACGATCACCCGTGACCCCGACGGTTGGCCGATGCGTGGCAAGACCGGGGCAGCCCGCATCGCCCTGAGCACCGGTTGCCCGGTGATCCCGATCGGCCAGTGGGGGGCCCAGGACGTGCTGCCCGCCTACACGGCCCGGCCGCACCTGGTGCCGCCACGCACCGTCCACTACAAGGTCGGTGACCCGGTCGACCTCGACGACCTGCGCGGGCAGCCGCAGACCGCGGCTGTGCTGCGCGAGGCCACCGACCGGATCATGGCGGCCGTCACGGCCCTGGTGGCGGACCTGCGCGGTGAGGATGCGCCTCCCGAGCGCTTCGACCCACGCGCGGCAGGCGTGCGCCCGATCGGCAACTTCCGCAAGCGCCAGCGCCGGGCCGTGAGGCGGCGAGAGCGGTGAGCAGGGTCGTGGTCTTCGGCGCCGGGTCGTGGGGCACCGCCTTCAGCATCGTGCTGGCCGACGCGGGCAACGACGTCACCATCTGGGGGCGCCGACCCGAGGTCTGCGAGTGCATCAACGCCTCGCACGAGAACGTCGACTACCACCCCGGGATCATCCTTCCCGAGACGATCACCGCGACCCACGACCCGGAGAAGGCCGCGGCCGGCGCCGACCTGGTGGTCCTGTCCACGCCTTCCCAGAGCCTGCGCGAGAACCTCACCGAGTGGGCGGAGGTGATCCCCGACGACGCGGTGTTGGTCTCGCTGATGAAGGGCGTGGAGCTGCACACGCTGAAACGGATGAGCGAGGTGATCGCCGAGGTGACCGGCGCCGGCCCGGAGCGCATCGCGGTGGTCACCGGCCCCAACCTCTCCGGTGAGATCGCCCGCCGCGAACCGGCCGCCAGTGTCGTGGCCTGCGCGGACGAGGAGGTTGCCCGCCGGGTGCAGGACACCTGCCACAGCAGGGCGTTCCGTCCCTACCGCAGCACCGACGTGGTGGGTTGTGAGCTCGGCGGTGCCTACAAGAACGTCGTGGCCCTGTGCGTCGGGATGGCTGCCGGGCTCGGCTTCGGTGACAACACCAAGGCCTCACTGATCACCCGGGGCCTCGCGGAGACCGCCCGGCTGGCGATGGCGCTCGACGCCGACCCGATCACGCTGATGGGACTGGCCGGCCTCGGCGACCTGGTCGCCACCTGCTCCTCGCCGTTGTCGCGCAACCGCCGGTTCGGCGAGAAGCTCGGCCAGGGCCTGAGCACCGAGCAGATCGTCGCCTCGACCCGGCAGGTCGCGGAGGGCGCCAAGTCCTGCTCGTCGATCCGGGAGCTGGCCCGGCGCACCGGCGTCGACGCGCCGATCGCCCAACACATCGACGCCGTCGTGAAGGGTGAGATCGGCGCCCGCGACATGATGAGCGCCTTCGTGGAGCGGGAGACCAAGGCCGAGCGCGACTGAGCCACTCACTGGTCGAGCGAGGCCAGCGCCTGCTGCAGGTCCGCCCAGAGGTCCTCGACGTCCTCGATCCCGACCGACAGCCGGACCAGTCCTTCGGGGATCGTCGCCGGCTCGGACTTCCACCGCCGACGACGCTCGAGCGTCGACTCGACACCGCCGAGCGAGGTGGCGTAGACCCACAGCAACGTCTTGTGCTGGAAGAGGTCCGCGGCGAGACCGCTGTCGAGGACCAGCCCGACGATGGCGCCGAATCCCGGGTAGCGCACCTCGGCCACGTGCGGCGCTCCCCGCAGTCGGCCGACCAGCTCCTGGGCGTTGGCCTGGGCGCGCTCGACGCGGAGTGGCAGGGTGCGCAGCCCGCGCAGCGCCAGCCATGCCTCGAACGCTCCCGGGACCGCGCCCGTGAGGTCGCGCCGGCCCTTGAGCACGCCGTACAACTCGTCGTCCGCGGTGATGACTGCACCCATCAGCAGGTCGGAGTGGCCGGCGATGTACTTGGTCGCCGAGTGCACGACGACGTCGGCGCCGAGCTCGAGCGGCCGCTGGAGCAGGGGAGTCGCGAACGTGTTGTCCACGACGACGTAGGCCCCCGCCTCGCGTGCGGCCCTCGCGATCACCTCGATGTCGGCAACCTCGAGCGCCGGGTTCGTCGGTGACTCCAGCCACACCAGCGCGGCATCGGCACATGCGGCGACGACCGTGTCCGTGTCGGTGACGTCGACCAGCCGCGCGCTCAACCGGCCCCGCGCCTCGAGGTCCCCCAGCTGCATCACCGAGCCGGTGTAGGCATGCCGCGGCGCGACCACCGTCTGGCCCTGGCCCACCAGGTCGAGCACCGTCGCGACTGCGGCGAGCCCGCTGGCGAAGGCCAGGCAGCGGCCCCCTTCGAGGGAGCCGAGCGCCTCCTCGAAGGCCGTCCACGTCGGGTTGGCGTAGCGGCCGTACTCGAACTCACCGCCGGCGACGTAGGTGGACGCCATCGTGATCGGGACGTTCAACGGCTGGTCGGTCTCGTGCGGGGGGCGGCCGGCGTGCACCGCCCGGGTCGCGGGGCGGGCCGTCGGCTGTGTCCGTGCGGGGGGCTCGTCGGGCATGCCCCACAGCGTAGGGTCGGTGCCTGATGAGCACCCGGACCCCCCAGACACAGAAGCCGCGAAGTGACCGGCCCCGCGTGGCCGTCGTCTTCGGTGGTCGCTCCAGCGAGCACTCGATCTCGTGCATCTCGGCGGGCAGCGTGATCGGCGCTCTCGACCCGGAGAAGTACGACGTGGTGCCGGTCGGCATCACCACCGATGGCCGCTGGGTCCTCGAGTCCGCCGACCCCGCCCACCTCGCGCTCGGACCGGGCGGTGAGCTTCCCGTGGTCTCGGGAGCCAGCCCGGTGGCCCTCGACGCGACGGCCGCGCTCGTGGTCGCCGAGCCCGGCGAGGTGCCGCGCACGCTCGGCGAGGTCGACGTGGTCTTCCCGGTGATGCACGGGCCCTGGGGCCAGGACGGCACCCTCCAGGGGCTGCTCGAGCTCGCCGGCGTCCGCTATGTGGGTGCCGGAGTCCTGTCCTCCGCGGTCGGCACCGACAAGGTCTTCATGAAGCAGCTCTTCCAGGCCCGCGGTCTCCCGGTGCTGCCCTACACGGTCGTGCGTCCCCGTGAGTGGGAGCGCGACCGGGCCGGTGTCCAGGAGGCCGTTGACTCGCTGGGCTACCCGGTCTTCGTCAAACCCGCCCGGGCCGGCTCGAGCTTCGGCATCACCCGGGTCGACGCGCCCGGCGATCTCGTGGCTGCCGTGGAGGAGGCGCGACGCTTCGACCCCAAGGTGCTGGTCGAGGCCGCGGCCACAGGTGCCCGCGAGGTCGAGATCGGGGTGCTGGACCGGCTCGACGGCGGCCTGCCCGAGACGAGCGAGGTCGCCGAGATCCGCGTCGGTGGTGGGCATGCGTTCTACGACTTCGCGGCGAAGTACCTCCCCGAGCAGCAGACCTCCCTCGACATCCCCGCGGAGCTGCCCGAGGACATCACCCACCGGGTCCGCGAGCTGGCGGTGCAGGCGTTCGAGGCGCTCGACGTCGAGGGCCTCGCGCGGGTCGACTTCTTCGTCTTCGCCGAGGACAGCACCCGCCCGCGGGTGGTGCTCAACGAGGTGGAGACCATGCCGGGCTTCACCGCCACCTCGATGTTCCCGCGGATGTGGGCGGCGTCCGGCCTGGACTACCCCTCCCTGGTGGACCGGCTCGTGCAGCTGGCCTTGGGCCGCGGCACCGGACTGCGCTAGCTGCTCACCGGCAGTGGCCGAGCACCTTCGTGTGCTGCTTGATCGTCCTGCTCAGGTCGACCATCGCCGCCACCGGCGGCCGGTACTCCGCGGGCAGCCGGACCTCCACCGCCGGCCGCCGGTAGACGGTGGTCATCACCACGTCCGCCTGCTGGTCCTGGAAGGCCGCGTCGGGCACGAACCAGTCGATCCCGTCGGCGGTCTGGCAGGCCGAGAACCGGTCGAAGCCCCTCGGCCTGCCGACTCCGCAGCGCAGGACGATCGGCGGGTCGCCCCAGGCGGCGGCGTACGACGACCCCTTCACCGGGCGCCGCACCTGGTCGGAGACGTGCCTGGGCAGTGCGTGGACCAGACCCGGGCAGTCCTGCCTGCCGTCACGGGACACGGGATAGTGCGCCACCTCGACGGCGCCGTCGCCGCACCCGCCGAGCAGCACCGCGACGAGCAGGAGGACCGGGATTCGCCTCAGATGTGGACGACGGGGCACGTGAGCGTGCGGGTGATGCCCTCGAGGCCCTGCACCTTGGCGACGACCAGCTTGCCCAGCTCGTCGACGTTGCGGGCCTCCGCGCGCACGATCACGTCATAGGGCCCGGTGACGTCCTCGGCGAGGACGACGCCCTTGAGCTCGGTGATCTTGGCCGCGACCTCCGCAGCCTTGCCGACGTCGGTCTGGATCAGGATGTAGGCCTGCACCACCATCTGCGTCTCCTGCTGCTGGAAGGGACCGGTACCGCGACGAACCTACCGGAGATCGGACGACCGGGGAATGATGGGATGTCCCGGTGACTGAATCCTCCTCCCGGCCCGCTCCCGGCTTCAGCGCCGGGGCGACCCTGGCCGATGTCGGCGAGTTCGGCCTGATCGCTGCGCTCACCGGCCGTTTCGAGCAGGGCGACCAGGTCTACGTGGGTCCTGGCGACGACGCGGCGGTGATCCGCGCGCCGAAGGGCCATGTCGTGGTCTCCACCGACGTCCTCGTGGAGAACCGGCACTTCCGCCGCGACTGGGCCGATGCCGTCGACATCGGGCGCCGGGCCGCCGCGGCGAACCTCTCCGACATCAACGCGATGGGCGGCACCGCCACCGCGCTGACCGTCGGGCTCGCGGCGCCGTCGGAGCTGCCGGCGCAGTGGGCGCTCGACCTGGCCGACGGCATCGCCGCGGAGGCCGGCAAGGTCGGCGCCTCGGTCGTCGGGGGTGACCTCACCCAGGCCCGGGAGGTGGTGGTCGCGATCACCGTCCTCGGTGCCTGCGAGGTGGCTCCCGTGCTCCGCTCCGGCGCGCACGCCGGTGAGGTGCTGGCGATCGCCGGCCGCCAGGGCTGGGCGGCCGCGGGCCTGGCCGTGCTCGCGCGGGGATTCCGGTCGCCGCGCGCCCTGGTGGAGGCCTACCGGCGTCCGGAGCCGCCGTACTCCGCCGGACTCGCCGCGGCCAGGGCGGGCGCCACCGCGATGATCGACGTCTCCGACGGGCTGCTGGCCGACGTCGGCCACATCGCCGGCGACTCCGGGGTCGCGATCGACGTCAGCCGCGGCGCCTTCGAGCTGGCCGATCCGATGCACGCGGTCGGCTCGGCGCTGGGGGTGGACCCGATGCAGTTCGTGCTCGGTGGTGGCGACGACCACGCGATCGTCGCCACCTTCCCGGCCGGAACGACGCTGCCCGAGGGCTTCCACGCGATCGGCAGCGTGGCCGCGGGGGAGGGCGTCACGGTGGACGGCGGGGCGTACGACGGACCCCGGGGCCACGCGCACTTCTGAGGAGCCGGGCCGACGGGGCTCAGGTCAGCGGGTGACCTTCCCCGCCTTCAGGCAGCCGGTGCACACGTTGAGTCGCTTCGGGGTGCCGTTGACGGTCGCCCGCACCCGCTGGATGTTGGGGTTGAAGCGGCGCTTGGTGATCTTGCGCGACCAGGGGCGGTTGTTGCCGAAGCCGGGCTTCTTGGCACAAATGTCGCAGACGGCGGCCACCGGGGCACTCCTTGGTTGATGCGTTCGGGAAGGTCGTGGGCCCAGCGGCTCTGCTCCACGCAGGGCGCTCGGGCAACCGCAACAGGATAGCCGACGCCGGGGGCTGCGCGCGAATCGGCGACGGCACACATTACGGTGGCCCCTGATGGAGCCACAGGTCGCCACCTTCGACCTCGATGTCGTGGTGCGCTTCGCCGATCTCGTCGTCGCGGGTCTCGCCGAGGCGCGCGAGGAGATCGACGCGCTCAACGTCTACCCGGTCCCCGACGGGGACACCGGCACCAACATGTTCCTCACCGTCGAGGCCGCCCGCGACGCGATGCGGGAGCGGCTCGGCGGGCTCGAGGGCCTGCCCGCCGACCAGCGGCTCAGGCTGGCGCTGGCCGGCTACTCACGGGGCATGCTGCTCGGTGCCCGAGGCAACTCCGGGGTGATCCTGAGCCAGCTCGTGGGCGCGCTGCTCCGGCGGATGGCGACCGCGGGTCCGGACGACCGCTCCGCCGCCGTCTTCGCCGACGGGCTGTCGGTGGCCGCGGACGCCGCGTACGCCGCCGTCGGGCGCCCCGTGGAGGGCACCATGCTCACCGTCGCCCGGCAGGCTGCCGACGCCGCCTGTGCGGTGGTCGCGGACCCCGACAGCGGATCGACGGCGCGCCTGGCGGTCGTGGTCGGCGCGGCGGCCGACGCCGCGCGTGAGGCCGTGCGCCACACCCCGGAGCAGCTGCCGCTCCTGCGCGAGGCCGGCGTGGTCGACGCGGGCGGGCGCGGGCTCTGCGTCGTGCTGGACGCGGCGCGGACGGCCCTGACCGGCCAGCGGCCCATGGCGGAGTCTCCCTTCGGCACCCGGGCGATCCCGGTCCCGCTGCCCACGGACGACCTCACCGAGGACGGCCCGGCCTACGAGGTGATGTACCTCCTCGACACCACGGGACCCGGTGACCGGGCCGTCGCCGGCCTCCGGCAGCGGCTGGCGGCCCTGGGTGACTCGCTGGTGGTCGTCGGCGGCGAGGGCCTGTGGAACGTCCACGTGCACGTCGACGACGTGGGTGCCGCCGTCGAGGCGGGCATCGGGGCGGGCAGGCCACGGCGCATCCGGGTCACCCACTTCGCCGAGCAGGTCGACCGGGCCCGAGAGCGGCGGGCGGAGCGGAAGGGCCGGGCCGTGGTCGCGGTCGTCGCCGGGCCGGGGCTCGCCCGGCTGTTCACCGAGGCCGGCGCGGCGGTCGTCGAGACCAGCCCGGGCACCAGGCCGAGCACCGGGATGCTGCTGGCGGCCGTCGAGTCGACCGGCGCCGCCGAGGTGATCGTGCTCCCGAACGACCAGGACTCGCTGGGCGTCGCCGAGGCTGCCGCGCGGGCTGCCGAGGACGCCGGAGCCGCGCATGTCGTGGTGATCCCCACGCGCGCCCAGGTCCAGGGGATCGCCGCGCTGGCCGTGCACGAGCCCGGACGTCCCCTGGAGTCCGACGTCGTCCAGATGACCGCGGCGGCGCGCGGCGCCCGTGACGGCGCCGTGACGGTCGCGGCGCGGCAGGCGATGACCTCGGCCGGGCCGTGCGAGCCCGGGGACGTGCTCGGCGTCGTCAACGGCGACTTCGTGGTTGTCGGCCACGACCTCGCCGAGGTCGCCGTCACCGTGCTGGACAGGCTCCTGGGCGGGGGTGGTGAGCTGGTCACGCTGGTCATCGGTGAGGGCGGTGACGAGGTCGCCGGCCGCTGCGAGCAGCACGTCCGCACGCAGCACGCGGGTGTCGACGTCGTGGTGCACGATGGCGGCCAGGGCCGCTACCCGCTGCTGCTCGCGGTGGAGTGAGGCCCAAGGCCGGAGGAGGAGCCAGGAGCACCGTGATCTCGTGGGACACCAAGGTTGCCGCGGTCGGCGGCAAGGACGCCAAGAAGGTCGACCGGTTCGGGTTGCGCACCGTCGGCGACCTGCTGCAGCACGTCCCGCGCCGCTACATCCGCAAGGGTGACATCGACGATCCCGGGTCGCTGCGCGAGGGCGACCACCTGACCGTCTTCGGCTGCATCGTCGCCTCCGAGCAGAAGACCTGGCAGGACAAGCGCACCCGCCGTACCGCCTGGCGTCAGGAGGTCGTCGTCGACACCGGCACCTCGCGGGTCGACCTGACCTTCTTCGACCGCCAGGCCGGGATGGCGGACTGGCGGCGGAAGAAGCTCGAGACCGGGGGCTACGGGCTGTTCGCCGGGCAGCTGAGCCGTTGGCGCGACCACTGGCAGCTGACCAACCCCGACACGCAGATGTACCCGCCGGCCGATGAGGTCGCGGACGCCATGCAGGGTGTGCCCGACCTGATCCCGGTCTACCCGGCCTCGTCGAGCGTGCAGTCGTGGGACCTGCAGGAGACGATCAAGCTCGCGCTGGTGGTCGTGGACGGCTTCCCCGACGTGCTGCCCGAGGACGTCCGCCGGGCCGAGGACCTCGTCGACGTCGGCACCGCCTACCGCTGGGTCCACCAGCCGGAGAGCTGGGCCCAAGTGGTCGCCGCCCGCAAGCGGCTGAAGTACGACGAGGCATTCGTCACCCAGGCGCTGCTGGCGCGGCGACGGGCGACCCTCGAGCACACGGTCACCAGTCCGCGCACCGGCCGCGCCGGTGGCCTGCTCGACCAGTTCGACGCCCGGCTGCCCTTCGAGCTGACCGCCGGGCAGCGCGAGGTCGGCGAGGAGGTCCTGGCCGAGCTCGGGCAGGGCCGCCCGATGCACCGGCTGCTGCAGGGGGAGGTGGGCTCCGGCAAGACGGTGGTCGCGCTGCGCGCCATGCTGCGGGTCGTCGACTCCGGTGGCCAGGCGGCGCTGCTCGCGCCCACGGAGGTGCTGGCCCAGCAGCACCACCGCACCATCACCGCCATGCTCGGCGACCTCGCCCGCGGTGGCGAGCTCGGCGGTACCGCCGACGGGACCCGCGTGGCTCTGCTCACCGGCTCACTCGGGGCGGCTGCGCGCAAGCGGGCGATGCTCGACGTGACCAGCGGCGAGGCCGGCATCGTCGTGGGTACGCACGCCCTGCTGGAGGACCGGGTCGACTTCTCCGACCTCGGCCTGGTGGTCGTCGACGAGCAGCACCGCTTCGGAGTCGAGCAGCGTGCCGCCCTGACGGCCAAGGCCGGCACGCCCCCGCACGTGCTGGTGATGACGGCCACGCCCATCCCGCGCACGGTCGCCATGACGGTCTTCGGTGACCTGGACACCTCCACCCTCCGCGAGCTGCCTTCCGGACGGGCCGAGGTGCAGACGATCGTGGTCCCCGAGCAGGCGCCCGGCTGGCTCGATCGGGCCTGGCAGCGGATCCGGGAGGAGGTCGCCCGCGGACGGCAGGCCTACGTCGTCTGCGCGCGGATCAGCGCCGAGGACACTGACCCCGACCCGGGTGCCGACGAGTCCGAGGCGCGGCAGCTGCACGCCGTCGAGCAGCTCGCCCCCGACCTGGCAGCCGGAGCACTGCAACAGCTCCGGGTGGCGTCCCTGCACGGCCGGATGTCGGCGGACGCCAAGGAGCGCGTCATGCAGGACTTCGCGTCAGGATCGGTCGACGTGCTCGTCTCAACCACTGTGATCGAGGTGGGTGTCGACGTGCCCAACGCGTCGGTGATGGTGGTCATGGACGCCGAGCGCTTCGGCGTCTCCCAGCTGCACCAGCTCCGCGGACGCATCGGCCGGGGCAGTCACGTGGGGCTCTGCCTCCTGGTCACAGCAGCCGGCGCGGCCTCGCCCTCGCTGGAGCGGCTGGCTGCAGTCGCCGGCACCCGCGACGGCTTCGAGCTATCGCGCGTCGACCTGGCCCAGCGCAGGGAGGGCGACGTGCTGGGCAAGCAGCAGAGTGGCCGGCGGAGCAGCCTGCGGATGCTCTCGGTGCTCACCGACGAGGACGTCATCGGGCGGGCTCGCGAGGCGGCCACGGCCCATCTCGCCCGCGACCCCCGGCTCGAGCAGGTGCCGGACCTGGCCGCCGCGGTGCGGGCGCTCGAGGAGTCCGAGCGGGCCGACTTCCTGGAGATGGGATGACCACCCGGTGACCCCCCGATGACCCGGATCATCGGCGGCAGCGCGGGCGGCCGGCGGCTGAGGACCCCCACCGGCCAGGCGACCCGCCCTACCTCCGACCGCGTCCGTGAGGCGTTGTTCTCCGCCCTCGAGTCCGAGCTCGGCTCGCTGACCGGCCTCCGATTCCTGGACCTCTACGCCGGGTCCGGCGCCGTGGGCCTCGAAGCGATGTCCCGCGGTGTCGGCTCGCTCACGCTGGTGGAGTCCGACCGTCGCGCCGCCCGGCTCGTGCAGGAGAACGCCACCGAGCTGGGGATGCGCCGGGTCGAGGTGGCCGCGCAGCCGGTGAGCAGATTCCTGGCCCAGCCGCCGCGGGCGCCGTACGACCTGGTCTTCGCGGACCCGCCCTACGCGCTGTCCGAGACGGAGCTCGCCCAGGTGCTCGCGCTGCTGGTGCGTCACGACTGGCTGGCGACGGGCGCGATGGTGGTGGTCGAGCGGTCTGCGCGTAGCGTGGAGCCTGACTGGCCCGGGGGGGTCGTGCGCGACCGCGTCCGCGGGTACGGCGAAACCGTGCTCTGGTACGTTCACGCCGACTTGACGGGGGCCGGTTCCGAGCACGCACGAGTGGACGCCGAGGAGTGAGGGACGTGCGCAAGGCCGTCTGCCCGGGTTCCTTCGACCCGGTGACCAACGGGCACATCGACATCGTGTCCCGTGCTTCCCAGCTCTTCGACGAGGTGGTCGTCGCGGTCGGGGTCAACAAGTCCAAGGCGCGGCGGCTCTTCAGCGCCGAGGAGCGCATGGAGATGCTGGAGAAGGTCTGCGCGCCGTTCCCCAACGTGAGCGTCGCGGGGTTCGAGGGGCTGCTCACGACCTTCTGCGAGCAGCATGGGATCCGCGCCATCGTGAAGGGCCTGCGGGCGGTGAGCGACTTCGACTACGAGCTGCAGATGGCGCAGATGAACTCATCGCTCGTCGACGTCGAGACCGTCTTCATCCCGACCAGCCCGGAATACTCCTTCCTGGCCTCGTCGCTGGTCAAGGAGGTCGCCACGTTCGGTGGGGACGTGTCCGGGCTGGTTCCGCCCGACGTGCTCACCCGACTCACCCAACGGTTGGCCGAGCGAGCGGCCGCAGGAGAGGAAGACAGGTCGTGAACGCTGAGATCGAGAACCGGCTCGGGGATGTCCGGTCGGCGGTCGAGCAGGCTCGCTCGATGCCAATGTCGTCGTCGGTGGTGCTCAACCGCGCGGAGCTGCTGGACCTGCTCGACCGCCTGCACGATGCGATCGGTGCCGGGTTCAGCCAGGCCCAGCGGGTGATGGGAGACCGTGACGCGGTGGTCGCCTCCGGCCAGGCCGAGGCGCAGGAGATCGTGCGCAACGCCCACGTCGAGCGGGAGAAGCTCGTCTCCGACACCGATGTCTACCGCCTCGCCCAGGAGCGTGCCGAGGAGGTGCGAGCCGAGGCCGAGCGCGAGGCGGGCGGATTGCGCCAGGAGGCCGACGAGTACGTCGAGGCCAAGCTCGCCAACTTCGAGCTCGCCCTGGAGCACACGCTCGAGGAGGTGCGCCGGGGGCGGGCCCGGCTGAGCGGCGGTCACGTGCACGGTCTCGCCGACGACAGCGACGTCGCCGACATCGTCCTCCCCGAGCACCTCCAGCGCTGAGCCTGGCGGCCTGCCGCCGGGGAGGCGGTGCCGCTGTTTTGGTGCCTGCGGGGGCTGGCCGTTAGAATCCGTTGCGGTTCTGCCTGTTCCATCCACGGAAGTGACCCCCTGAGCAAACTCGACCCGAGAGCGCCGCTCGTGCTCGACACCCGCGAGCTCGGACGCCGCCCGGGGTCGCAGCGAAGGGTGTCTTTCACCGCGGAGGCGCCGGCGGAGCTGGGCATCGAAGTCCTGGGCGTTCCCGAGGGCTCGCCGGTCGGGCTCGACCTGCGGCTCGAGGCGGTCATGGAGGGCGTGCTCGTCACCGGGTCGGCGCAGGCCGGCCTGGAGGGTGAGTGCGCGCGTTGCCTGGAACCGGTCGACGACACCGTCGAGGTCGACTTCCAGGAGCTCTTCCTCTACGACGACGGGCAACCTCCCGTCGACGACCAGGACGACGTCAGCCGGCTCGAGGGCGACCTGCTCGACCTCGAACCGGTGCTCAGGGACGCGGTGGTGCTGGCACTGCCCTTCCAGCCGTTGTGCCGGGACGACTGCCCGGGCCTGTGCGTCGAGTGTGGCGCCCGGCTCGCGGACGACCCGGGGCACCGGCACGACGAGCCCGTCGACCCCCGCTGGACGGCGCTGCAGGGCCTCGTCAGCAACCGAGACGACAAGAGCGGGTCCGCACCGGGCCCCGAGAAGGAGTAATCGTGGCTGTCCCGAAGCGGAAGATGTCGCGCAGCAACACGCGTCACCGTCGCTCGCAGTGGAAGGCCTCTGCGCCGACCCTGGTGACCTGCGCGAACCCGGCGTGCGGCGCCAAGCACCTGCCGCACCGCGCCTGTCCCGAGTGCGGGCAGTACGGTGCCCGCGCCGACCGGCGCCAGGTCCTCTGAGCGCGGTCCTCTGAGTCCACTGCCTCCCTACGACGAGCTCCACGAGGCGCTCGGGCATCCGCAGCTGGATCCCGGGCTGCTGGAGCTCGCCCTCACGCACCGCTCCTACGCCTATGAGAACGGTGGCCTGCCCACCAACGAACGACTCGAGTTTCTCGGCGACTCCGTGCTCGGTGTGGTGGTGACCGAGACGCTCTACCGGTCCCACCCCGACCTCTCCGAGGGCCGGCTGGCCAAGCTGCGGGCCGCCTGCGTCAACGCGCGCGCGCTGGCGGAGGTGGGCCGCACCATCGGGCTGGGCGAGCACGTCCGGCTCGGGAAGGGGGAGGAGGCCACCGGCGGCCGGGAGAAGGCCTCGATCCTCTCCGACACCGTCGAGGCGGTCATCGGTGCCGTCTACCTCTCCGCCGGCCCCGACGCGCCCGTCAGCGGCTTCGACAACGCCGCCGCGGTCGTCCACCTGCTGTTCGACCCCCTGCTCGAGGCGGCCGCCGACATGGGAGCCGGGCTGGACTGGAAGACGAGCCTGCAGGAGTTCTGCGCCGACCAGGAGCTCGGCGTGCCCGAGTACCTCATCGAGGACGAGGGTCCGGACCACCTCAAGACCTTCACCGCCCAGGTCCGGGTCGGGACGAGGATGCACGGCCACGGCGTCGGCCGGTCCAAGAAGGAGGCCGAGCAGCAGGCGGCCGAGTCGGCCTACCGGACCCTCTCGGCGGAGCGTGCCGCCTCCCCCCCGCCGGCAGCGAAGGACGACGCCCCGGCAGACGCGGGTGCCTGAGCTCCCCGAGGTCGAGGTGGTCCGCCGCGGCCTCGAGGCGCACGTCCTCGACCGCGCGATCCGGTCCGTCGAGGTGTTGCACCCCAGGCCGGTACGACGACACCTCGCCGGGCCGGCCGACTTCGCGGATCGGCTTGTCGGCCGGAGCTTCACGGCCGCCCGCCGGCGCGGCAAGTACCTCTGGCTCCCGCTCGACACCACGACCGGCACAGGCCAGCCCCCGGGGGACGCAGTGTTGGCCCACCTGGGGATGAGCGGGCAGCTGCTGGTGCAGCCGCCCGGTGCCCGCGACGAGCGCAACCTGCGGATCCGCTTCCTGCTGGGTGACGCCGAGCTGCGCTTCGTCGACCAGCGGATGTTCGGCGGCCTCTCGCTCTCCGAGGGCGGCGCCGACCTGCCGCCCGAGATCGCGCACATCGCCCGTGATCCGCTCGACCTGGCGTTCGACGACGACGCGTTCGTCCGCCGGGTGCGGCGCAGCAGCTCGGGGATCAAGCGCCTGCTGCTCAACCAGTCGCTGGTCTCGGGAGTCGGGAACATCTACGCCGACGAGGCGCTGTGGCTGGCGGAGCTTCACGGTGACCGGCCCGGCCAGCGGCTGCGTCGTACCGACGTGCTCCGCCTGCTGGAGGCCTGCCGCACCGTCATGCTGGCGGCCCTCGGCGAGGGCGGCACGTCCTTCGACGCGCTCTACGTCAACGTCAACGGGGAGAGTGGCTACTTCGACCGGTCCCTGGAGGCCTACGGCCGCGGCGACCTGCCCTGCCGACGGTGCGGCACAGCCATCCGGCGGGTGGCGTTCATGAACCGCTCGTCCTTCTTCTGCCCGCGCTGCCAGCCGCCTCCGCGGGGCCGGCTGCCCGCCTCGCCCGGACTTGATGTCTCGCCCGCATCGTGAGATTCTGGGAGACGGCCAGTCCGGCCACCTTCCAGACGTCTCTCGCGGAGGACATGCATGGCCAAGGCGATTCTCGGCTACATGAACGCTACCGATCCGCGTACGACCACCCGGCTGGCCACCGAGAACCGCCTGCTCCGGCAGCGCGTGTCCGACCTCGAGGCCCTCGTCGTACGCCTCGAGAAGGAGAACGACGCCCTCGCTGCGCTCGCCACCGCGCGCAGCGACGACGCAGCGCTCGCTCCCGCCTGACCCAGCCGGTCGAAATCCGGGTGCCGACGGGCGGCCGGTTCACTACCGTCGTCCGGTGATCCCGCTCACCGAGGCCCTGGCTCCACGCCGCCTCGGCAGCAGCTTCCGCTGGCTGCTCGGCTCCTCGTGGTCGAGCAACCTCGGCGACGGCATCCTGGTCGCCGCGGGACCCCTGTTGGTGGCCTCGCAGACCCGCGACCCCCTTCTGGTCGCGCTCGCCGCGCTGCTGCAACGACTGCCGTGGCTGGTCTTCGGCCTCTATGCCGGCGTGGTGGCCGACCGCGTCGACCGCCGGCGCCTGGTGATGGTCGCGGACGCGTTCCGCACCGTGGTGGTGCTACTGCTCGCGGCGTCGCTGGTGACCCACCACATCAACATCGCGGCCGTGCTGGGCGTGCTGGTCCTCCTCGGGACCGCCGAGACCTTCGCCGACACCACCAGCGAGACGCTGATGCCGATGCTGGTCGAGAAGCGCGACCTCGGCACCGCAAACGCACGGCTCTACGGCGGCTTCATCATCGTCAACCAGCTCGCCGGCCCGCCGGTGGGGGCCGCGCTGTTCGCCGCCGGCATGGCCCTGCCGTTCCTCGTGCAGGCCCTCTGCGTCGCAGCAGGTGTGGTGCTCGTCTCCCGTGTCCGGCTGCCCGCCCACGGACGCCAACCGGGTGCACGAGGCGCGGCGCGCGGCCGGACGCTCGCGGACATCCGCGAGGGCTGGCGCTGGCTGTGGCGGCACCCGCCCGTGCGTACGCTGGCGATCACGATCTTCAGCTTCAACCTGACCTTCGGTGCCGCCTGGTCGGTGCTTGTCCTCTATGCCCAGGACCGGCTGGGGATGGGTGCGATCGGCTTCGGGGCGATCACCACGGCCTCGGCGCTCGGAGGACTGGTGGGTACGGCGGCGTACGGCTGGCTCGAGCGACACGTCACCCTGGCCAACATCATGCGCGGGGGACTGGTCATCGAGACGCTTACCCACCTCGTCCTCGCGCTGACGACGACACCGTGGGTGGCGATGCCGGTGTTCTTCGTCTTCGGTGCACACGCGTTCGTGTGGGGGACCACGTCGACCAGCGTGCGGCAGCGCGCCGTACCGACGGACTTCCAGGGCCGCGTGGGCAGCGTCTACATGACCGGCAACGTCGCCGGGCTGGTCGTCGGGACGGCGCTCGGGGGGCTGGTCGCTCAGCACTGGGGGCTGACCGCACCCTTCTGGTTCGGCTTCGTGGGCTCGGCAGTGATCCTGGCGCTCATCTGGCGCTCACTCACCCAGATCGCACACGTGGAGCCCCTCGCCTCCCCGGCCTAGCTGCGGCTGGGCTGGTGAACCTGCAGGAGCCTGGCTCCGTCCGGAGGTCAGGACCCGGAGGACAGCAGCTGCGCGTCGGTCATCACGACGCTGTGGTCGGTCGTGCGCCGCACCAGAGACGACCGGTCGATCCGGAAGTCACTGAAGAGGATGTGCTGGCTCCCGAAGATCCAGTCGATTTTCTGCTCTGCCGGCGGCCGGCATTGACCGCCGTCGTGGGAACCCCCCTGCGCCGCGCGGAGGAAACCGTCCCGGGTGAATGCACAGAAGGCCGCGGCCCGCTCGTTCATGTCACCGGTGAAGAGAACCGGGTGCCCGGTCGCCACGAGGCCGCGGATCATCGCGTGCTCCTTGACCATGTCGACGTTGCGCCAGCGCTGGTTGCCCGGGTGCCAGCGGGTGCTGGCGGGGTTGTGGACGTTGACCACCCAGAACTCGAACGACGGCTCCTGCACGTCGCGGAGCAGGACGACGGGCATCGGCTGGACCTTGCCGCCGAAGTAGTGCACCGGCTGGGTCCTGGCCTCCACGAGGGAGAACCGGTCCCGGCGCCAGGCGATCGCGTTGACGCTCTGCCCTGCGGGATGCCAGAAGTCGTAGGTGCCGCCTGCTCGCCGCTGGAAGAGGTTGGCCTGCGGCGCCTCGAACTCCTGCAGCCCGACCAGGTCGACCTGGTGGCTGCGCAGCACCCGGATCATCCGGAGGGTGCGGACCGTCGCGCCGGGCATGCCCGGCTTGTTGCCGCCGCGGGCCGTGTGCGCCGCGCCGAGGGTGTTGAAGGTCGCCACGGTGAACGGGTCACTGACCAAGGGCGTGGGCGGCGCCGCGGGATGCTGCCGGTGCTTCCTGCTGCGGTGCCCCGACCTGCTCCTGTCGGCGTGCTTCTTCCGGTGCGCGGCACGGGCGGGCCCGGGCGACAGCGGCGCCCCCCGGCGGAGCACGCGCTGGGCGTCCGGCCCGGCGGTGGGAGTGGGCGAACCGGTGGGGGTCGACACCGTCGCGGAGGGCGGCGACACCTCCCTCCCGGCCGTGGGCCCGGCCGAGCCTGTGCTGCAGCCCGCTACGGCACCGGTGAGCAGCAGCACCAGGGCCGCGCCGCCGGCGAGCCAGGATCGGTGGGACGCGGGTCCTGCAGGATGCACGGCCCAGATTCTCGCACGGCACTGCGACGCCCGCACCGAACTGTCCGGATCCGGACAGTCCCGCGGGCAACACGCCGGAGCAGCGGCGCGCCGGTGCGCCCGCACGCCCAACCCGCACCTTAGGGTGGATACGCCGATCTTCCCCACGCGGCGTCTGAGAGGATGCCCGACGCCACCCGAGTGAGGAGCATCGTTGTACCTGAAGAGCCTGACCCTGAAGGGGTTCAAGTCCTTCGCCTCCTCGACCACGTTGCAGCTCGAGCCGGGCATCACGTGCATCGTCGGGCCGAACGGCTCCGGGAAGTCCAACGTCGTGGACGCGCTCGCCTGGGTGATGGGGGAGCAGGGCGCGAAGTCGTTGCGCGGCGGCAAGATGGAGGACGTCATCTTCGCCGGCACGTCGGGCCGGCCCCCGCTCGGCCGCGCCGAGGTGCAGCTGACCATCGACAACGCCGACGGGGCGCTGCCGATCGAGTACGCCGAGGTCACCATCAGCCGGACGATGTTCCGCAACGGCGGCTCGGAGTACGCCGTCAACGGGTCGACCTGCCGGCTGCTGGACGTCCAGGAGCTGCTCTCGGACTCCGGGATCGGCCGGGAGATGCACGTCATCGTCGGCCAGGGTCAGCTCGACTCCATCCTGCACGCCACCCCGGAGGACCGGCGGGGCTTCATCGAGGAGGCCGCGGGTGTCCTCAAGCACCGCAAGCGCAAGGAGAAGGCGCTGCGCAAGCTGGACTCGACCGAGGGTAACCTG
>JAICXL010000112.1 GCA_025980475.1 Nocardioidaceae bacterium
CTCGTGGTGGACAAGCCCGAGGAGGAGGAGCCCCCTGCGGCCGGTCACGGCCACGGGCACGGCCACTGAGGGTTTCCCAGGTCAGGAACCTGAACTGCCTCTCCGCCCAGGGCGCAACCTGGGTGGGGAGGCAGTTCCACCTCCGGGACCGGGAAACCGGCCTACTGCCACTCCACGGCCGGGACCGCCACGCCGGCGTCCTCGGCGGCCAGCTCGAGCACGGTCTGGGCCTCCTCGGCACACGCGGGGCAGGCGCGCAGGTGGACGCGCATCGCCGGCATCGGGTCGGTCGCGCCGGCGAGCAGGCGTTCGACGTACTCGTCGACGTGCCGGAAGCAGTCGTCGCAGGAGAGCCACGGCTCGGTGTTCACGGTGAGCCGGGCCAGAATGTCGGGCCCGAGGGGCCGATCCTGCATGTTCATGGTTTTCCTGCCTGGTCGTCGAGGAACCCGGTCTCGCGCAGGTGCGCGCGTAGCCGCTTCCTCGCGTCGTGGAGCGCCTTGTAGAGCGCGTTGCGGTTGGTGCCCAGCCGTTGCGCGAGCACGTCGATGGGCACCTCGTCGACCAGCAGCGCGATCACGATCCGGCGCTGGTGCGAGGTGAGCTCGGTGTCCACCGCCGCCCTGAGGGCCTGGGCGAGGTCGACTGCCTCGGCGTAGTGCCCCGGGCCGGGCCGGCCGTCGGGCACCAGGTCGAGCCCGTCGAGGTGGATCTCCCGGTCCTGCCAGGCGAGGGTGCGTACGGCGGTGGCCGCCTGCAGCACGGCGAACTTGTAGGCCCAGGTGGTGAACCGGCTGCGCCCCTCGAAGGTGTGCAGCTTGCCCAGCAACGTCATCAGGGCCTCGTCGGCCGCCTGGTTGGCGAGCTCCTCGGCGACGTGCGTCGCCCGGAGCCCCATCCGCTGAACCTGCCGGCGGGCGGCGCGCAGCAGCAGTGCGTGCAACTCGACCAGCGCGCGCTCCTGGAGCGGGCCGGGGATCGACAGTGCCGCCACCCAGTCGGTCTGCTCCACCGGGGTCGTCACCGGTGCCGGGCCCGGGCCCACGGTCGTCATCGGTCGCCGCCGGGCAGCGGAGCCAGGATCCGCGCGGCGAGGCCGGGAGGACAGCCGCGATCCACCAGCTCGAGCAGCGCGTGCAGGTCGACCGTGGTGGCGGCCAACGACGCGGCCAGCTCCCGGTCGAACCCGGCGTCGAGCAGCCAGCACAACCGCCAGGTGTGCACGTCGACGCGTCGGTGCCGGCACAGGCACTGGCCCAGGTCGTGCGTGGGATGGATGCTCACACCTCTTGGTGTCATCGGACGGGCCCGTCCTTACCCCGCGCCCGGACGCGAGGTAAGACCTTCGGCTCGCAGCACACCAACATGGCATGGACCTCCCGGGTGAGTCGATTGTCGGCAGCAGCCGGCCGCGGGTCAACGCAGGGGTCCCCGCCACCCGAGAGGAAGACCGATGAACCAACCCAGTGCGCGAGCCCTCCGGCCCGTGTCCGTGTCGATGTTGGCGGTGGTCGCGCTGGTCGCGGCCCTGCTCGCCGGCTCGGCCGGCACGCACGACCCGGCGCTCGCCGCCGCCCAGGCGCAGTCGAGCCAGGCGGGGACGCATGCGATGACGGCCCCTCAGGTGGCCTTCCACGACCAGATGCGCAAGCTCTGGGAGGACCACGTGACCTGGACGCGACTCGCGATCGTCACCTTCGCCGACGGCTCGCCCGGCTTCGGTGCCACCGCCACCCGGTTGCTGGACAACCAGGTCGACATCGGCAACGCGATCAAGCCCTTCTACGGCAATGGTGCCGGCAACCAGCTGGCCTCGCTGCTGCACGACCACATCGCGATCGCCGTCGAGCTGCTCCAGGACGCGAAGTCGGGGGACACCGCCGCCTTCGCCGACGCGGACGCGCGCTGGTACGCCAACGCGAACGACATCTCCGACCTGGTCTCCTCGCTGGACCCGGTCGTGTGGCCGGACGCCGCGATGCGCGACATGATGAAGGTGCATCTCGACCAGACGCTCGCCGAGGCCTCCGCCGAGCTGAATGGGAACTACGGCGCCAGCGTGGCCGACTACGACGCCATCCACCAGCACATCCTGGAGATGGCCGACATGCTGAGCTCGGGCATCATCAAGCAGTTCCCGGGCAGGTTCCGCTGAGTCACCGCAGCGGCACGAAGCGGTAGCTGCCGTGCTCGCTGGTCAGCACCTCGCCGCCCGCACGCACAGCCACCGTCATCGTGCCGCTGACCGGCACCGCCATCCGACCCTCGTCGGCCAGCTGGTCGACGAGGGCCGACGGCAGCGTCCGGGCAGCGGCGGAGACCAGGATCCGGTCGAAGGGCGCCTCCTCGGGCACCCCGAGGACGCCTGGTCTCGCGGGCCGCACCGAGGCCCAGTCGTACGGCGTCCGCCGCACGTTGGTCGCCCCCCACGAGGCGAGGTCGGGCTCGAGCTCCACGCCGATCACCCGGCCGGTCGGCCCGACGAGGTGGGCGAGCAGCGCCGTCGTCCAGCCCGACCCGGCACCGACGTCGAGGACCCGCTGGCCGGGGCGGACGTCGAGCAGTCGCAGCATGTCCTCGACCGTGTGCGGCTGGCTGTTGGTCTGCCCGTGACCGATCGCGACCGGGCCGTCGTACGACGCCTCGTCGCGGGTCCCTTCGCGCAGGAAGTCCGCACGCGGGACCGCCTCGAAAGCAGCGGCGACCGGGTCCATGCCGTCCAGTCAACGCTGCGGTGGCCCCGGCCTCAAGGCCCGGCTCCGGTCCCGGCGGATAGACTGGCTTTCCCCTCGCCCAGCCACGGAAGGCACCGATGTCCGCAGGCGTCCCCCAGGAAGTCCCCGACAAGTTCCAGGCCCTCGGGCTGACCTACGACGACGTGCTGCTGCTGCCGGGGGAGTCCGACCTCGCCCCGGACGAGATCGACACCACCACCCGGCTGACCCGCGAGATCTCGCTCAAGGTGCCGTTGCTCAGCGCGGCGATGGACACGGTCACCGAGTCCCGGATGGCGATCGCGATGGCCCGCCAGGGTGGCCTCGGCGTGCTCCACCGGAACCTGTCGATCGAGGACCAGGCCTACCAGGTCGACCTGGTCAAGCGCACCCAGACCGGGATGATCTCCAACCCGGTCACGATCGGGCCGGACGCCACCCTGGAGGAGCTCGACCAGCGCTGCGGGGAGTACCGCGTCTCCGGGCTGCCCGTCGTCGACGTCGACAACAGGCTGCTCGGCATCTGCACCAACCGCGACCTCCGCTTCACGCCGGTGGCCGAGTGGGCGACGACCAAGGTCAACGAGGTGATGACCCCGATGCCGCTGATCACGGCGCCGGTCGGCATCTCCCGCGACGAGGCCACCTGGCTGCTGCGCCAGCACAAGCGCGAGCGGCTCCCGATCGTCGACCCCGACGGCCGCCTCGCCGGTCTGATCACGGTCAAGGACTTCGTGAAGTCCGAGCAGTTCCCGCACGCTTCCAAGGACCCCCAGGGCCGGCTCCTCGTGGGTGCTGCGATCGGCTACTTCGGCGATGCCTGGCAGCGCGCGACGACGCTCGTCGAGGCGGGCGCGGACGTGCTCGTGGCCGACACCGCCCACGGCCACGTGCGGCTGCTGCTCGACATGGTCGGCCGGCTCAAGAAGGACCCGGCGACCCGACACGTCCAGGTGATCGGCGGCAACGTCGCCACCCGCGCCGGCGCGCAGGCGTTCGTCGACGTCGGTGCCGACGCGATCAAGGTGGGCGTGGGGCCGGGCTCGATCTGCACCACCCGGATCGTCACCGGCGTCGGCGCCCCGCAGGTCACGGCCGTGTACGACGCTGCCGCCGCAGCCCGTCCTGCCGGGGTGCCGGTCATCGCCGACGGCGGCCTGCAGCACTCCGGCGACATCGCCAAGGCGATCGTGGCCGGTGCCGAGGCGGTCATGGTCGGCTCGCTGCTGGCCGGTTGCGAGGAGAGCCCCGGCGCGCTCGTGCTCGTCAACGGCAAGCAGTACAAGGCCTATCGCGGCATGGGCTCGCTCGGCGCGATGTCGAGCCGGGGCAAGAAGTCCTACTCCAAGGACCGCTACTTCCAGGCCGAGGTCACCAGTGACGACATGATCGTCCCGGAGGGCATCGAGGGCCAGGTGGCCTACCGCGGCCCTCTCGCCGCCGTCGTGCACCAGCTTGTCGGCGGGCTGCACCAGTCGATGTTCTACATCGGGGCCCGCACGATCGAGGAGCTGCAGGACAAGGGCCGGTTCGTACGGATCACCTCGGCGTCGCTGAAGGAGTCGCATCCCCACGACGTCCAGATGACCGTCGAGGCCCCCAACTACCGGGCGTGACCGGCCCGGCAGTGACGATCCGGCCGTTCGAGGACGCCGACTGGGGCGTCGTACGAGCCATCGTCGAGGAGGTGGCCGCCGAGGGCGAGACCTACTGCCTGCCCGCCGGCCTGCCGGAGGACCGGCTGCGCGCCTTCTGGCTGTCCGACTCGGCAACCTTGGTCGCGTCGGTGGACGGCGAGGTCCTCGGCAGCGCCCACATGGGACCCAACCGCGCCGCCCAGGGCTCGCACGTCGGCACCGCGTCGTTCATGGTGTCCTCGCGTGCCCGCGGTCGGGGCGTCGGCCGGGCGTTGGGCGAGCACGTCGTCGACTGGCACCGGCGCCACGGCTTCCGCGGCATCCAGTTCAACGCGGTCGTCGAGAGCAACGTGGCCGCCGTACGTCTGTGGCAGTCGCTCGGGTTCACCATCATCGGCACCGTCCCGGCTGCCTTCCGGCGGCCGTCGGGGGAGTACGTCGGCCTCCACCTCATGCACCTGCCGCTCGGGGTGCCCGAGGCGGCGCGTCCCGATAGCCTTGCCCGGTGACTGAGATCGAGATCGGCCGCGCCAAGCGGGGCCGTCGGGCCTACTCCTTCGACGACATCGCGATCGTCCCCTCGCGCCGCACGCGCGACCCCGAGGAGGTCTCGACCGCGTGGCAGATCGACGCCTACCGCTTCGAGCTGCCGATCGTCGCCGCGCCGATGGACTCGGTGATGTCGCCGGAGACCGCGATCGCCCTCGGCCGGCACGGCGGTCTCGGCGTGCTCAACCTCGAGGGCCTCTGGACCAGGTAC
>JAICXL010000083.1 GCA_025980475.1 Nocardioidaceae bacterium
CTCACAGCCAGCCGTTGCGGTCCGCGACCAGCACCGCCTCGGCCCGGTTGCCGGCCTGGGTCTTGCCGATGGCGCTGGAGAGATGGTTGCGCACCGTGCCCTCGGACAGGAACAACCGCTTGGCGATCGTGGCCACGGATGAGCCGTCCCGGGCCGCCTGGAGCACCTCGGTCTCCCGGACGGTCAAGGGTGACTCCCCCGCGACCAGCGAGTCGGTCGCGAGGGCCGGGTCGACGACGCGCAGCCCGGCGTGGACGCGTCGTACGGCGTCTGCCAGCTGCGCGGCCGGGGTGTCCTTGACGACGAAACCGGCGGCGCCTGCCTGCATCGCCCGGCGCAGGAAGCCCGGTCGCCCGAACGTGGTGACGATCAGGACGCGGGTGCCAGGGCAGGCTTTCCGTACGGCGGCCGTCGCGCTGATGCCGTCCATCCCGGGCATCTCCACGTCGAGCAGCGCGACGTCGGGCCGGTGCTCGCGGACGGCGTCGAGGACGGTGTCGCCGGAGCCGACCTCGGCCACCACCGCCAGGTCGGGCTCGAGGTTGAGGAGGGCGGCCAGGGCCCCGCGGACCAGCGCCTGGTCGTCGGCCAGCAGGAGCCGGATCATCAGACGACCACCTTCAGCGAGAAGCCGGGCTGGAGGGCCTCGGTGACCACGGTCGCGCCGACGGCGGACGCCCGCTCGCGCAGGCCCAGGAGGCCGTGCCCCCCGGGGGTCTCCGACGGTCCGCGTCCGTCGTCACGGATCTCGACCTGCCGCGCGGTCAGCCGGACGCAGCAGCGCCGGGCATCGCTGTGCCGGAGCACGTTGGTGATCCCCTCCCGCACCGTCCAGGCGAACAGCTCGCGGTGCTCTGTCGGCACCGCGTCGGTCGAGTTCGGCAGCTCGGCGTCGATCTCGGCCGCGGCCAGCGCGGTGCGGGCGCGGGCCAGCTCGCCGGGCAGGGTGAGCTCGCGGTAGCCCTCGACGGCCCGGCGCACGTCGGCCAGCGCGTCGCGGGACAACCGCTCGAGGTCGGCGAGCTCGGCCTTGGTCCGGTCCAGGTCGATGTCGACCAGCCGGTTGGCCAGCTCGGCCTTGACGGTGATGACGGTGAGCGAGTGGCCGAGGATGTCGTGCAGGTCGCGGGCGAAGCGGTTGCGCTCCTCCTCGACCATCAGGCGCGCGTTCTCCTCACGCGCCGCGACCAGGTCGATGTTGCGGTTGATCGCCTGGCTGATCCCCCACACGGCCAGCGTGGCCACCAGCGTGCCGAAGACGATCGAGCCGTCGGCGTGCCAGCCGGGCACCGTGCTGGTGGCGGCGTAGGCGGCCGCGGCCACGGCGGCGGCGTACGACCAGGCCCAGAAGGTGGTCAGGCACATCACCGCGGTGACCGCGATGTAGACGGCCGTCGCCGTGCCCGCCTGCCCGACCGTCGCGCAGATCAGCACGCCGAGGGCCGTCTCGCCCGCCAGCGCGCCCAGGGCCAGCGACCGGTCGCGCAGCGGGCGGAACCGGAACGGGCTGCCCGGCGGCCGGAACCGCATCGCGACGAACACCACCAGGTAGACCGCCGCGAAGACCAGCACCGCGACCATGCCGATCCACCCCGTGACGGTGTCGCGCCGCTGCCAGCCGGCCTGCAGCGGCGAGAGCAGGTAGAACAGCCAGATCCCGGCGAAGAGCACGCCCCACCCACCCGCCCGCGGCTGGGCCGGGCCGATCGAGGCTGACAGGCTCACGCGGGACACGGTAGTCAGACCCGGGCGGTGTCCTTGCTCATCCGCCACGCCGCGCCGAGAACGAAGAGTGCGAACCAGGCGACCGCGTTGGCCACGGCGTACCAAGGCAGCTCGTGAGTCAGCGGCGAGCGGGCGACCTCCGAGACACCGTACATCGGTGTCCAGTAGGCGATCTGGCGCATGGCCTCGGAGTACTGGGTCAGCGGGATGAACACGCCGCCCAGGAACGAGAGCGCGGCCAGCCCGGGGCCGAGGATCTGCATGGCGTTCTCCCCGGGCACCACGTAGCCGATGAAGACGCCGAGGGACGCGAAGGTCAGCGTGCAGACAACGGTGACCACCCCGCACTCGACCCACACCGGCGTCGGCATCTGCGCCCGGCCCTGCGACGCCGCGATCACGTTGACCAGCGCGATCACGAAGCCGCCCATCAGCAGGGCGACCAGCGACTTGACCAGGATGTAGGCGGCCGGGTTCAACGGGGTCAGCCGCAGCTGCCGGGACCACCCCTGGGCCCGCTCCATCGCCACCATCGACCCGATCGAGGCGGCGGTGAGGGCGGCGCCGTACAACGCCATGTTGACAAGGATGTAGGCGGCGACGTTGCCCGAGCCGACCTTCTGGCCGCCATAGCTCTGACCGGCGAAGATGAAGTACATCGCGACCGGGAACACCAGGGCAAAGATGACGGTGCGGCGGTTGCGCAGCATCCGGCGCACCTCGATCCCCACCAGGGTGGGGTTGATGCCACCCAGCGGCGGCACCCTCCGCGCGCTCGGGTCGATCCGGAGCGGCTGGCCCACGGCACTCATGACTGGTCTCCTTCGTCCGCACCGGTGAGGCTGAGGAACGCCTCCTCGATGCCCCTGGCGTTGATCTCCAGGTCGCGGGCCGCTGTGTTGGTCAGCAGCCACCGGGCGACCGCGTCGCTGTCGCTGGTGTGCACCAGCACCGAGTCCCCACGCACCTCGACGCTGTCGACGCCTCCGATCGGTTCGAGGGCCGAGGTGTCCGCCTGCGGCCAGGTGGCCCGGACCGTGCGCCCCGAAGCGAGTGCCTTGATCTCGGCGCCGCTGCCGTCCGCAACGACCAGCCCCTTGCGGACCAGCACGATCCGGTCGGCGTACTGGTCGGCCTCCTCGAGGTAGTGCGTCGCGAACAACACCGTGCGGCCCTGCTCGGCGTCCTCGCGGATCGCCCGCCAGAAGTCGCGCCTGCCCTCGACGTCCATCCCGGTGGTCGGCTCGTCGAGCAGTAGCAGCGCCGGGTCGGGCAACAGTGCCAGGGCGAGGCGCAGCCGCTGCTGCTCGCCGCCGGAGCACTTGACCACCTTGCGGTCGGCGATGCCGCTGATCCCGGCGCGGTCAAGCGCGTCGTCCACCCCGCCGCTGGCGGCGAACAGGCTCGCCATGTACTGCGCCGTCTCCCGGACGGTGAGGTCCTTGAGCAACCCCCCGGTCTGCATCACGGCGGAGACCAGCCCTCGGGCGACAGCGGCGCGGGGATGCATGCCGAGCACCTCGACGCTGCCCGTCGTGGGCTGGGACAGGCCGAGCACCAGGTCGATGGTGCTGGTCTTGCCGGCCCCGTTGGGGCCGAGGAACGCGACGATCTCCCCCGGCGCGATCTCCAGGTCGATACCGCGCACGGCCTGCACGGCCCCGAAGTCCTTGGTCACGCCCCGCAGGGCGACGGCGGCCGCCCTCCGCACCCCCGTGTCGGAGAGCCCCGCCACAGTCCTGGTGTCGATCACAGCACCGAGCATGCCGCCCGAGCGGCCTGCCGTCCTCACCCGGCCGTCACGACGTGTCCATGACAAATGTCAGTTCAATTCCGGGCCCTGGCCCGTCCAATTGGGGCCCTTGGCCCGGTCAGGTGGGTTGCAGGTGAGTACGACGACACCGCCCTGATCGTTCTCGGGCCAGGACCCGGAATTCAACGGGCCGCAAGGCCCAACTCAACGGGCCGCGGGGCGGAAGTGAACTAGAAGCCGAGGCGACGCAGCTGCTTGGGGTCGCGCTGCCAGTCCTTGGCGATCTTGACGTGCAGGTCGAGGTAGACCGGCGTGCCGAGCATCGCCTCGATCTGCTTGCGGGCCGCCGTTCCGACGGCGCGCAGCCGGGAGCCCTGGTGGCCGATCACGATGCCCTTCTGCGAGGAGCGCTCGACGAAGAGGTTGGCGTGGATGTCCAGCAGCGGCTTGTCGGCCGGCCGGTCCGGGCGCAGCCCCATCTCCTCCACCACGACCGCGATCGAGTGCGGCAGCTCGTCGCGGACGCCCTCCAGTGCGGCCTCCCGGATCAGCTCGGCGACCAGGACCTCCTCGGGAGAGTCGGTCAGCTCGCCGTCGGGGTAGAGCGGCGGTCCCTCCGGGAGCCGCGCGACGAGCAGGTCGGCGAGCAGCGCCACCTGGTCCCCGGAGACCGCGGAGACCGGCACGATCTCCGCCCACTCGGTGCCCGTCGACCGGCCCAGCTCGGCGATCCTCACCAGGTGCTCGGCCAGCGCATCGGAGGAGACCAGGTCGGACTTGGTGGCCACCGCGAGCTTCGTGGTGCGGCGCACCTTCGCCAGCTCGTTGACCAGGAACCGGTCACCGGGGCCGGGCTTCTGGTCGGCCGGGAAGCACACTGCCACCACGTCGACCTCGGCCCAGGTGCTCGTCACGAGGTCGTTGAGCCGCTCCCCGAGGAGCGTGCGTGGCCGGTGCAGCCCCGGGGTGTCGACCAGGACGAGCTGCGCGTCGGGCCGGTGCACGATGCCGCGTACGGCGGTCCGGGTGGTCTGCGGCCGCGACGAGGTGATCGCCACCTTCTGCCCGACGATCGCGTTGGTCAGCGTCGACTTGCCGGCGTTGGGCCGACCGACGAAGCACGCGAACCCGGATCTGAACCCGTTCACGAGCTGCTCCACAGCACCCGGCCCCGGGCACCGCTCCAGTAGCCCATCACGTCATGGGTGCGGGGCCCCCAGCCGAGGTCGCGGCGCAGGTGCTTGCGGATGTCGCGCATCTGCGCCGACTCACCTGCCATCCAGAAGTAGCCGGGGCCTTCCGGCCACGACAGGCCGCGGACCACGTCGGCCAGGGCGGAGCCGTCCGCCGGCGGCTCCAGCCAGGTCACCGTCGCGGCACCGGCGTCGAGGTAGTCCGGCAGCGGCCCGTCGAGGGTCTCCACGTGGGCCGTGACCGGCAGCGTGGTGGTCTCGGCGATCCGCGCGATCGCCGGCAGGGCGGTCAGGTCACCGACGAGGACGACCCAGCGGGCGCCCTGCGGCTCGTCGTAGGAGCCCTTGGGGGTGCCGATCCCGACCGGGTCGCCGACGCACTCGGTCTGCGCCCACTCGGTGACCAGGCCGTGGTCGTGCACGACCACGTCGAGGACCAGCTCACCGCGGGACCACGACCGCACGGTGTAGTAGCGGGTCTGGAACTGTCCGGGGACCGTGAGCGGGACCCACTCGTCGGGGACGCCGGTGGACTCGAAGGCGT
Organism: Nocardioidaceae bacterium; assembly: GCA_025980475.1. GTDB lineage: Bacteria > Actinomycetota > Actinomycetes > Propionibacteriales > Nocardioidaceae > Marmoricola. Next base: position 5,216 of record JAICXL010000083.1, read on the forward strand.
CGAGGCCGCCCACGACCAGCCTGACGAGGTGGGGCGAGAGCACCTCGCGGGCCAGCACCGTCCCGGTCAGCGACGGTCCTCCGCGAGAGGCCATCAGATCCCGAACTGGTGCCGCAGGGGGTAGCCGCTGACCCCGTCGGCGTCGGTCCGGGTCGCCAGTACGTGGTGCAGCTGGATCTCGTTGCGCTCGAAGGACAGCCGCGAGCCGGCCATGTAGAGCCCCCACACCCGCGCGGTGCCCTCACCGACCTCGGCGACGCACTCGTCCCAGTGCTCGACCAGGTTGTGGCACCAGCCGGCCAGCGTCTTGGCGTAGTGCAGGCGGAAGTTCTCCTCGTGCTGGACCTCGAGGCCGACGTTCTGCGCGTCGGTGATGATCCGCCCCGACCCGGTCAGCTCCCCGTCGGGGAAGACGTAGCGGTCGATGAAGGCGCCGGTGTCCTCCTTGCGGTTGTGCGGCCGGGTGATGCAGTGGTTGAGCAGCCGACCGTGCGGCTTGAGCCGGTCGCGGAGGAAGCCGAAGTAGGCCGGGTAGTTCGCCACGCCGATGTGCTCGGTCAGGCCGATCGAGCTGACCGCGTCGAACCCGGACTCCTCGACGGCGCGGTAGTCGAGGTGGCGGACCTCGGCGAGGTGGTCGAGGCCCTCCTCCTTGATCCGCTGCTGCGCCCAGGCCGCCTGCTCCCGCGAGAGCGTGACGCCGAGGGCCTTGACGCCGTACTCCTTCGCGGCGTGGCGCACCATGCCGCCCCAGCCGCAGCCGACGTCGAGCAGCCGCTGGCCGGGCTGCAGGTCGAGCTTGCGGGCGATCAGGTCGTACTTGTTGGCCTGTGCCTCCTCGAGCGTCGCGTCCTCGGTCGGGAAGACCGCGCAGGTGTAGGTCATCGAGGGCCCGAGGACCATCTCGTAGAAGCGGTTCGAGACGTCGTAGTGGTGGTGGATCACCTCGGCGTCGCGCTCCGGGGAGTGCCGCATCCCCTCCAGCACGCGCCGCCAGCGGGGCAGGTGCTCCTGGGCCGGCGGCACCGGCGGCTTGAGGTGCTCCAGCCCGAGGCCGCGCAGCAACGCGATCGCCTCCCCGGGGCTGGGCCGGCGGAACTTCAGGCCCCGCTTGATCTCGCGGAGCGCAGGGTAGGGGTCGCCGGGATGCATGCCACTGACCTCGAGGTCACCGCTGACGTAGGCGCGGCCGAGGCCGAGGTCACCGGGCGCGGTCATCAGGTAGGACAGCCCGCGCTCGTTCTTCAGGTGCAGGCCGTAGGGCGCGTCCGCCGGGCCGCTGGCACTGCCGTCGTAGGCGGTGATCCGCAACGGGACCCGCGCGGCCAGCAGCTGGTCGAAGGCCTCGGCGATCGGGATACGGCCGGTGGAGGATCGGGTGCTCATCGTCTGCGAACCGCCTTGTCATAGAGGGTCATCAGTCGGTCATCGGGGTCGTAGCGCTTCTTGACCGCAGCCAGGTTCGCGCCGTCGTAGAGCGCATCGAAGGTGGCCGGGTCGTAGAACGACTCGGAGTAGAGGCTCTTGTGGCCATCGAGCTCGTGCACCCGCGCCTCGATCGCTCGGTTGAGCGGCCCCTCGGCGGCGTCGGGGCCGACGGGCACGGCACCCCAGAAGCCGGCGTTGACGTAGGTGACGCCCTGGCGGAGGGGGTACGACGGCCACGCCGGCGACGTCTCCCGCAACCGCAGCGGGCACAGCCACACCGGCCGCATCCCGACCTCGTCGTCGAACCAGTCGAGGAAGTCGCCGAGCCGGTCGACGGGCACCTCGATGTCCTGGATGACCCGCTCGCGCTTCGGCCTTCCGGCGCGACGGTCGAGGCGGTCCATCACGCCGTACTTCAGGTCCAGACCGACCAGCCGGTGGTAGACGTCCGAGCGCTTGAAGCGTCGCGGCCAGAGTCGGCGGACGATCGGGTGCTGCACGCCGAAGGCACCGCTGCACCAGAACCAGTCGGTGTCCCAGCGCCACAGGTAGTCGTAGGTGGTGAGCAGGTCCGTCGACCGCTGCTGGATCGACCGGTAGAAGACCGCCTGACGCGTGTAGTCGCTGGCTCGCCGTCCCGCCGTCGGGTCGAGCTCGGCGTCCGGCTGCCACGTGGCGAGCGTCAGGTAGTACTCCCCCGGCGCGAACGCGACCCCGTCCATGCCGTCGACCCGCTCGCCGGCCCACGCGCGCGTCTCGGTGATCCGGCTGATCGCGTCCTGCAGGTCGTCGGTGTCGGTGAAGCGGACGTGCCGGAGCGAGACGTACGCCGGCACCGCCTCGAGCTCGATCCGCAACCTGGTGGCGTAGCCCAGCGAGCCGTAGGAGTTCGGGAAGGTCCCGAACAGCTCCGCGTGCTCGTTGTCCGGGCGGGCAGTGACCACCTCGCCGCTGCCGGTGAAGACGTCCATCTCCAGCACCGACTCGTGCGGCAGGCCGCTGCGGAAGCTGGTCGACTCGATGCCGAGCCCGGTGACCGCACCGCCGAGGGTGATCGTGCGCAGCTGCGGCACCACCAGGGGGATCAGCCCGTGCGGCAGCGTGGCGTCGACGAGGTCCTCGTAGGTGCACATGCCCTGCACGTCGGCCGTGCGGGCGTCCACATCGATCGCGATGACGCCGTCGAGGTCGGCGACGTCGAGGCCCGGCGCCGAAGTGGCAGCCCGAGGGCGGAAGAGGTTGGAGGTGCGCTTGCGCAACCGCACCGGGGCGCCGGGCGGGATCGCATCGTAGGACGCCCGGAGCCGGTCGACCGCGCGCGCGTGCCCCTCCCAGCCCTTCAGCATGCTCCCACCCTAGCTATCGGTTGTCGTGTGCAAGCACTCAGGTGTGCCGACTGTCCAGGATCCTGCCACTCGGCGAGCCGTGGTACACCGGCAGATCCGGCCCGCCGAAGTCGCGCAGCGCGGCCAGGTCCGGGTCGGCCGGCTCCGCCTCGCCCAGGAGTACGACGGCCTCCGCCCCCCTGGCGCCGCTGGCCACCGCCATCGCCACCGCCACGCCGATCGCGGAGACCTGCAGGTGCGGCAGGTCCACGGTGGCCGCGGCGTACGTCCGCCCGTCGAGGTCCCGCAACGCCGCGCCCTCGCGGGCACCGGTGCGGGTCCTGGTCGCCCGGGCGAGAACGACGAGCTTGTTGTCCTCCGCGTCGAGTTCCACGGGCCCATCGTAGGGAACGGCCTCAGCCGTGCGCGGTGGACCGGCGACGCCCGGTGTCCGCGACGAGCGGGGCGACCGGCGTGATGATCACGGTGCCGATCCGGTTGCGTCGGCCCTTGGCCTCCTCGGCCTCGAGCACCAGCCCGCCGACCTGGACGACCGAGCCCGGGATCGGCACCCGGCCGAGGTGCTTGGCCATCAGGCCCCCCACGGAGTCGACGTCCTCGTCCTCCTCGACGTCGAGGGCCGGGAAGAGCTCGTCGAGGTCGTCCGCGGGGTAGCGCGCCGAGACGCGCACCGACCCGTCGTCGAGCTCCTCGACCTCCTGCTGGGCGGGATCGAACTCGTCGGTGATCTCGCCGACGATCTCCTCCAGGATGTCCTCGATGGTGACCAGGCCGGCCGTGCCGCCGTACTCGTCGACCACGATGGCGATGTGCCGCCGGCTGCCCTGCATCTCGCGCAGCAGGTCGTCCACGGGCTTGGAGTCCGGGACGTAGTCCACCGGGCGCATCACCTGCTCGACCCTCTCGGTGCTCTCCACCTCGTGGCGGTCGAAGAGCCGCTTGCTGACGTCCTTGAGGTAGCAGAAGCCCACGATGTCGTCGAGGTCCTCACCGATCACCGGGACGCGGGAGAAGCCGGACCGGAGGAACAGCGACATCGCCTGCCGCAGCGTCTTGCTGCGCTCGATCCAGACCACGTCGGTGCGCGGCACCATCACCTCGCGCACCGTGGTGTCCCCGAGCTCGAAGACGGAGTGGATCATCGCCCGTTCGCCGGACTCGATGACGGCGCTCTGCTCGGCCAGGTCGACCAGCTCGCGCAGCTCCGCCTCGGAGGAGAACGGTCCCTCCTGGAACCCCTTCCCCGGGGTGAGCGCGTTGCCGAGGACGATCAGCAGCCTGGGGATCGGCCCGAGCACGCGCGTGACCGGGACGAGGATCCCGGCGGCCACCAGGGCGGTGGCCTGCGCGTGCTGACGGCCAAGGGTCCGCGGCCCGACGCCGACCACGACGAAGGACACCACCAGCATGATGGCGATGCTGACGACCACCGCGACCCAGCGGTCGTGGCGCAGCCCGTGGGCGACCATCAGCGTCACCAGCACCACCGCGGAGGTCTCGAAGAGCAGCCGCAGGAACAACGCGGTGTTCAGGTAGCGCGGCCGGTCGTCGAGCAGTGCGATCAGCCGCCTCGAGCCCGGTCGCCGGTCGTCGCGCAGGTCCTCGGCGCGGGTGTGGGAGAAGAGCGCCAGGGCGGCCTCGGCACTGCTGAGCAGCGCCGCGAGCACCACCAGTCCGACGACGGCCGCTACCAGGCCCGGACTGTCGGCCCTCATTTCCGGGCGCCCCCCCGGGCACTGCCCGCCGCCTGCCACTCCTCGAGCAACCTGGCCTGCAGGCCGAACATCTCGGCATGCTCCTCGGGCTCGGCGTGGTCGTAGCCGAGCAGGTGCAGGATGCCGTGCACGGTCAGCAGGTCGAGCTCGTCCTGCACGGTGTGCGTGCCGCCCTGTTCTTCGGCCTGCCTTTGGGCCACCGAGGGGCACAGCACGAGGTCGCCGAGGATGCCCTCCTCGGGCTCCTCGTTGACCTTGCCCGGCCGCAGCTCGTCCATCGGGAAGGCGAGGACGTCGGTCGGCCCCTCCTTCTGCATCCACTTGCCGTTGAGCTCGGCGATGGTCTCCTCCTCCACCGCCGTGATGCACAGCTCCGCCTGCGGGTGCACGCGCATCTGCTCCAGCACGAAGGCGGCGAGCCGCTGGGTGCGGCGGACGTCGAGCCCGGTGCCGGACTCGTCGAGGACCTCGATGCTCACAGCTGCCTCACCGGTGCGCGCCACGGCGCTCGCGGGTGCCCTCCTGCTGGCGGCGGGCGTCGAAGGCGTCGTACGCCGCGACGATCTGGCCGACCAGCCGGTGCCGGACCACGTCGTGCGAGGTCAGCCGGTTGAAGGAGACGTCCTCGATCCCGTCGAGGATGTCCTGGACCACTCGCAGGCCGCTCTTGGTGCCACTGGGCAGGTCGACCTGGGTGACGTCACCGGTGACCACGATCCGCGACCCGAAGCCGAGGCGGGTCAGGAACATCTTCATCTGCTCGGGCGTGGTGTTCTGCGCCTCGTCGAGGATGATGAAGGAGTCGTTGAGCGATCGGCCGCGCAGGAAGGCCAGGGGCGCCACCTCGATGGTGCCGGAGGCGAGCAGCTTCGGTATCGACTCCGGGTCGACCATGTCGTGGAGGGCGTCGTACAACGGCCGCAGGTAGGGGTCGATCTTCTCGCTGAGCGTGCCGGGCAGGAAGCCGAGCCGTTCACCGGCCTCCACCGCGGGGCGGCTGAGGATGATCCGGTTGACGGTCTTGGCCTGCAACGCCTGCACGGCCTTGGCCATCGCCAGGTAGGTCTTGCCGGTGCCGGCCGGGCCGATCCCGAAGACGATGGTGTGCTTGTCGATCGCGTCGACGTACCGCTTCTGGTTCAGCGTCTTGGGCCTGATCGTGCGACCGCGGTTGGACAGGATGTTGAGGGAGAGCACGTCGGCCGGGCGCTCGGCCGTCTCCGCGCGCAGCATCGCGATCACCCGCTCGACGGTCTCGCCGGTGAGCCCCTGGCCCGTGCGGATGATCGTCACCAGCTCGTCGAGCATCCGCTCGACCAGCGCGATCTCCGCAGGCTCGCCGCGCAGGGTGATCTGGTTGCCACGCACGTGCACGTCGGCGTCGAAGGCGTCCTCGATCAGCGACAGGTGCTCGTCGCCCGGACCGAGGACGGCGACCATGTTCACGCTGTTGGGCACCACCACGGTGTGGGTGGTCACGTGCCCCGGGTCGTCTGACTTGCTGGTCTCGGTCATGGATGCCCGC
>JAICXL010000032.1 GCA_025980475.1 Nocardioidaceae bacterium
CCGGCCGCGGCTCGCCGCACGGCGGGGTGTTCCTGGACATCGGCTCACGGCGCAGCGAGGAGTTCGTCCGGCGCCGGCTGCCGTCGATGTACCACCAGTTCAAGGAGCTGGCCGACGTCGACATCACCGCCGAGCCGATGGAGATCGGACCGACCTGCCACTACGTGATGGGCGGGGTCGAGGTGGACCCCGACACCCAGCTCAGCAGCGTCACCGGGCTCTACTCCGTGGGCGAGTGCTCCGGCGGCATGCACGGCTCCAACCGGCTCGGCGGCAACTCGCTGGGCGACCTGCTGGTGTTCGGCAAGCGGGCCGGCGAGGACGCCGCGACCTACACCGCGGGGCTGGGCACCGGCCGGCCGGCGGTGGACCCCGCCGACGTGGAGGCCGCGCAGGCCAGGGCGCTCGCGCCCTTCGAGCCGAGCTCGGCCGGCACCGAGAACCCCTACACGATCCAGCAGGACCTGCAGCAGACGATGAACGACCTGGTCGGCATCATCCGCACCGGCGAGGAGCTCAGTCGCTCCCTGGCGGAGATCGAGAAGCTCAAGGAGCGGGCCAAGCACCTGCTCGTCGAGGGCAACCGACAGTACAACCCCGGGTGGCACCTCGCGCTGGACCTGCGCAACATGCTGCTGGTCTCGGAGTGCATCGCCCGGGCCGCCCTGGAGCGGCAGGAGTCCCGGGGCGGGCACACCCGCGACGACTTCCCGACGGCCGACGACGACTGGGGGAGCAAGAACATCGTGCTGAGCATCGACGCCGCGGGCACCGGCGTCGAGCTCGCCATCCAGCCGCTGCCCGAGATGCCCGACGAACTCAAGCCGATCTTCGAGGAGCACTGAGGCAGATGAGCTACGACCTGACGATGCGGGTGTGGCGCGGCGACGCCAGTGGCGGCGAGCTCGGCGACTACACCGTGAGCGTCGAGACCGGCGAGGTGGTGCTGGACGCGATCCACCGGCTGCAGGCGACCCAGGTCGGCGACCTGGCGGTGCGGTGGAACTGCAAGGCCGGCAAGTGCGGCTCCTGCAGCGCCGAGATCAACGGCAAGCCGAAGCTGATGTGCATGACCAGGCTCTCGGACTTCGAGCCCACGGAGACGATCACGGTGACCCCGGTGCGCACCTTCCCGGTGATCCGCGACCTGGTCACCGACGTGTCCTACAACTACGAGAAGGCCAAGCAGGTGCCCGCCGTCGCGCTGGGTCCGCGCGACCCCGACGGGAAGCGCCGGATGATGCAGGCCGACGTGCAGCGCGGGCAGGAGTTCCGCAAGTGCATCGAGTGCTTCCTGTGCCAGGACGTCTGCCACGTCATCCGCGACCACGAGGACAACAAGCAGGCCTACGCCGGCCCACGGTTCTTCCTGCGCTACGCCGAGCTCGACATGCACCCGCTGGACACGCACGACCGGCGCGAGTTCACCCAGGACACCGCCGGCATCGGGATGTGCAACATTACCAAGTGCTGCACCGAGGTCTGCCCCGAGGGGATCAAGATCACCGACAACGCGATCATCCCCATGAAGGAGCGGGTCGCGGACCGCAAGTACGACCCGCTGGTCTGGCTGGGCACGAAGATCGGACTGCGCAACAAGGACTACGAGGGTCGCGAGGAGGTCTGACGGCCCGTCGCGGCACCCTCCCGGACGCCAGACCGGTGACGTCCGCGGTCGGCGAGTGAAATGCGGGTACCGGGCCCCATGGGATTCCTCACAGCCAGTGGCCCGCCCGTCGCGGGCCTCCCTATCCTGCGCACATGAGCGCAGCGCCCGACGTGTCCCCGCTGGAGCTCTCCGGGGGCACCCGTCACACCCGCGAGGAGTGGGAGAGCGCGGCTGCGGCGGTGCTGCGCAAGGCCGGTCGGCTCACTGAGGAGGACCCCGACGACGCGGTCTGGGCGGCGCTGGGGCGCACCACGCTCGACGGAGTCGCGGTCCCCCCGCTCGGCACGCCGGAGCTGGTCGGGGACCTCGAGACGTCCGGCCGGCCCGCGCGCGTGGGGGAGTGGGACATCCGGGTGCCGGTCGACGAGCCCGACGCCGCCGCAGCCAATCGGCAGCTGCTGGAGGAGCTCGACACCGGCGCCACCTCCCTGTGGCTCCAGGTCGGGCCGGCAGGGCTGCCGGTGGCCGGGATCGCGACGGCCCTCGGCGACGTGCTGCTCGACGCCGCACCGGTGGTGCTCGACGCGCCGGCCGACCCGGTGGTCGCGGCGCAGGCTTTCGCCGCGGTCGCCGTCGGCGGCACGCTCGCCGACGGGGCCAGCCTCGGGATCGACCCCGTGGGTGCGCTGGTGTGGGGAGCCGCCCCGAGGGGATCGACCGAGGTCGCGCCCACCGTCGAGGAGGCGCTCCGGCTGGCGACCGAGCTCGGCTGCGGCGCCCTGGTGGTGGACGGTACGGCGGTCCACGACCTCGGTGCGTCCGACGCCCAGGAGCTCGGCTACGCCCTGGCCACGGCGGCGACCTACCTGCGCGTCCTGACGGCGACCGGGCTGGACGCCGCTGCTGCCGCCGAGCTGGTCACCTTCCGCCTGGCGGTGACCGATGAGCAGTTCGTCAGCATCGCCAAGCTGCGCGCGGCCCGCCGCCTCTGGGCCCGGATGCTCGAGCTCGGCGGAGTGCCGGAAGCAGGACGCGGCACCCACGTCCACGCGGTCACCTCCCGGCCGATGATGAGCAGGTACGCCCCGTGGGTGAACATGCTGCGCACCTGCGTCGCGGCGTTCGCCGCGGGTGTCGCGGGCGCCGACGCGGTGACCGTGCTGCCCTTCGACACCCGCCTCGGGATGCCGGACGCCTTCAGCCGGAGGATCGCGCGCAACACGTCGTCGCTGCTGATCAGCGAGTCGCACCTTGCGAGGGTGAGCGACCCGGCCGGCGGCGCCTGGTCGATCGAGAGGCTCACCGACGACCTGGCGGTCGCGGCGTGGGAGGAGCTGGGCCGGGTCGAGCAGGCCGGCGGCGTGCTGGCGGCGGTGCTGGACGGGTCGCTTCGCGGGCGCATCGACAGGGTCGTCGCCGAGCGTGACCGCCAGGTCGCCACTCGGGAGCGCCCCCTGACCGGGCTGTCGGAGTTCCCGAGCCTGCGCGAGTCGCTGCCCGAGCGAGAGCCCCGGCCCGAGCTCCCGCAGGTGCGCCCCTACGGGCACGCCTTCGAGGCGCTGCGTGACGAGCCGGCCGCAGACAAGGTCTTCCTCGCCACCATGGGCCCGGTCTCGGCGCACACCGCGCGTGCCACGTTCGCCACGAACCTCTTCGCTGCGGGCGGCATCGACGTGGTCAATGCCGGTGCGCACGACGACGCGACCGCGGTGGTGTCGTCGTACGCCGAGGCCGGACCTGAGAGCCGCCGGCCGGTCGTGTGCCTGGCCGGCGCCGACCAGGCCTACGCCGCCTGGGGTGCCGAGCTGGTCGCCGCGCTCCGTGACGCCGGGGCGCGGTGGGTGGTCCTGGCCGGCCGGCCAGGCGAGCGCACCGTGGCCGCCGAGCTGGTCGACGACTGGGCCGCGAACGGCGTCGACGCCCTGGCCTTCCTGCGCCGGACGAGGGAGCAGCTCTCATGAGCTTCCCGGAGTCCTTCGCCGGCCTGCCGCTCTCGGCCGGGGAGGACGGTGATGTCCCCGCCGCCTCCCCGGGTGAGCCCTGGGCATCACCCGAGGGCATCGAGGTCAGGACTCAGTACACGGCCGCCGACCTCGACGGCCTCGACGGGCTGGACACGTGGCCGGGGCTGGCGCCGTACCTCCGAGGCCCCTACCCGACGATGTACACCACGCAGCCCTGGACGATCCGGCAGTACGCCGGCTTCTCCACCGCTGAGGAGTCCAACGCCTTCTACCGCCGCAACCTGGCAGCCGGGCAGAAGGGGCTCAGCGTCGCGTTCGACCTGGCCACCCACCGCGGCTACGACTCCGACCACCCGCGGGTTCGCGGCGACGTCGGGATGGCCGGCGTCGCGATCGACTCGATCTACGACGCGCGGACGCTCTTCGACGGGATCCCGCTGGAGCAGATGTCGGTGTCGATGACGATGAACGGCGCGGTGCTGCCGGTGCTGGCGCTCTACATCGTCGCGGCCGAGGAGCAGGGCGTGAAGCCGGAGCAGCTCACCGGGACCATCCAGAACGACATCCTCAAGGAGTTCATGGTCCGCAACACCTACATCTACCCGCCGCAGCCGAGCATGCGGATCATCTCCGACATCTTCGCCTACACCGCCCAGCGGATGCCGCGGTTCAACTCGATCTCGATCTCCGGCTACCACATCCAGGAGGCTGGGGCGACCGCCGACCTCGAGCTGGCCTACACGCTGGCCGACGGGGTGGAGTACCTCCGAGCGGGCATCGAGGCGGGCCTCGACATCGACGCATTCGCGCCGCGGCTCTCGTTCTTCTTCGGCGTGGGGATGAACTTCTTCATGGAGGTCGCCAAGCTGCGCGCGGCCCGCGCGCTGTGGGCGCGGCTGGTGGGCCAGTTCGACCCGAAGAACCCCAAGTCGCTGAGCCTGCGGACCCACTGCCAGACCTCGGGCTGGTCGCTGACCGCCCAGGACGTCTTCAACAACGTCCAGCGCACCTGCATCGAGGCGATGGCCGCGACCCAGGGACACACCCAGTCGCTGCACACCAACGCGCTCGACGAGGCGATCGCGCTGCCGTCGGACTTCTCCGCCCGGATCGCCCGCAACACCCAGCTGCTGCTGCAGCAGGAGACCGGCACGACCGCCCCCATCGACCCGTGGGGCGGTTCCTGGTACGTCGAGCGGCTGACCCACGACCTGGCCGGGCGGGCGTGGGCCCACATCGAGGAGGCCGAGCAGGCCGGCGGGATGGCCCGGGCCATCGAGCAGGGCATCCCCAAGATGCGTATCGAGGAGGCCGCGGCCCGCACCCAGGCCCGGCTGGACTCCGGCATCCAGCGGCTGATCGGCGTGAACACCTACCGCCCCGCCGAGGAGGACCGGCTCGAGGTCCTCAGGGTCGACAACGCGAGCGTCTACCAGCAGCAGCTGGCCAAGCTGGAGAGGCTCCGTGAGGAGCGCGACCAGGCGCAGGTCGACGAGGCGCTGGCCGCGCTGACCCGGGCCGCGGCGGGCGACCAGGCCCGCGGCACCGGGGACCTCGACGGCAACCTGCTGAAGCTCTCGGTCGACGCAGCCCGCGCGAAGGCAACCGTGGGGGAGATCTCCGAGGCGCTCGAGCGGTCGTGGGGCCGCCACCAGGCGGTGATCCGTACGATCTCCGGTGTGTACAAGCGGGAGTCCGGCGCCGACAACCCCAAGGTGCAGCAGGTGCTCGACGCGACCGCGAAGTTCGCCGAGGACGAGGGCCGCAGGCCGCGCATCCTGGTCGCCAAGATGGGCCAGGACGGCCACGACCGCGGCCAGAAGGTGATCGTGACCGCGTTCGCCGACCTCGGCTTCGACGTCGACGTCGGACCGCTCTTCTCCACCCCGGAGGAGGTCGCCCAGCAGGCCGTCGACGCCGACGTGCACGTGGTCGGGGTCAACTCCCTCGCCGCGGGCCACCTGACGCTGGTGCCCGACCTGAAGAAGGCACTGTCCGACCTCGGCCGCGACGACATCGTCATCGTGGTCGGGGGTGTGATCCCGCCCGACGACGTCCCCAAGCTCCTCGAGATGGGCGCCACCGCCGTCTACCCGCCCGGCACGGTCATCGCCGACTCCGCGCTCGAGCTGCTGGAGAAGCTGTCCGCCCGGCTCGGGCACTGACATGACCGGTCCCGAGGTCGACGTGCCTGCGCTGGTCGAGGGGGTGCGCGCCGGGAAGCGGGCCTCGGTGTCCCGGGCGATCACCCTGGTGGAGAGCAGCCGCCGCGACCACCGTGAGGCGGCCCGCGAGCTGCTCGCCGAGTTGACCCGGGGGGAGGCCGGGGTGCAGTCCCCGGCCGTCCGGGTCGGCATCTCCGGCGTGCCGGGAGTCGGGAAGTCCACGTTCATCGAGTCCCTCGGCAGGCTGCTCACCGCCGACGGCAACCGGGTGGGGGTGCTCGCCGTCGACCCGTCCTCGGTGCGCACCGGCGGCTCGGTGCTCGGCGTCAAGACCCGGATGGGCCGGCTGTCGGCCGACCCGAACGCCTACATCCGGCCCTCGCCGACCGCCGGCACCCTCGGCGGGGTCGCCCGGGCAACCACCCAGGCGATGATCGTGCTCGAGGCCGCCGGACACGACGTCGTGCTCGTCGAGACCGTCGGCGTCGGCCAGTCCGAAGTCACCGTCGCCGGGATGGTCGACACGTTCCTCTTCCTGGCCCTGGCGCGCACCGGCGACCAGCTGCAGGGCATCAAGAAGGGCATCCTCGAGATCGCCGACGTCGTCGCGGTGAACAAGGCCGACTCCGACCGTGAGGCCGAGGCCCGAGTCGCCGCGCGGGACCTCTCGCAGGCGCTGCACTTCGTCTATTCTCGCAGCGCCGGCTGGGTGCCGCCGGTGCTGACCTGCTCCGGGCTGGAGGGCCGCGGCATCGACGAGGTGTGGGCCAAGGTCCTGGAGCACCGTGACTCCCTCGGTGAGGACGGCCTGGCCACCAAGCGCGCCGAGCAGCAGCTGGCCTTCACCTGGGCCCTGGTGCGCGACGAGCTCGACCAGCGGCTGCTGCACTCGGCCGGGGTCGCGGCGATCCGCGATGAGGTCCGCGCCGCCGTGCTGTCCGGTGACCTGGCCGCGCCCCTGGCCGCCGACCGCGTCCTGGCCGCCTTCGACGGTCGCTGACCCGTCCGGCACGGGTAACCTTGCCCCTTGTGTCCTCCCGCTCGCCGTTGTTGTCCCGCGTCCTCGACGTGGTCGACGGGCTGACGCCGGAGCTGCTGGACTTCCGCCGCGACCTGCACGCCCACCCGGAGCTGTCTTGGGCAGAGGAGCGCACGACCACCGAGGTCGCCAAGCGGCTGGCGGAGGTGGGCCTGGCAACCAGCCCGCTGCCGCGCGGTGGGCTCCTGGTCGACATCGGTGCCGGCCCCGGGCCGGTCGTGGCCCTGCGGGCCGACCTGGACGCGCTGCCCGTCGAGGACCGCACCACCGACCCCTGGCGCAGCACCGTCGAGGGGGTCGCCCACGCCTGCGGCCACGACGTGCACACCACGGCGCTGCTGGGAGCAGGGCTGGCGCTCCACGAGCGCGGCACCGAGCTGCCCGGTCGGGTGCGGCTGGTCTTCCAGCCGGCCGAGGAGATCATGCCCGGAGGAGCGCTGATGTCGATCGAGGCGGGCGCACTCGAGGGGGTCGGCCGGATCTTCGGGCTGCACTGCGACCCCGGTCTCGACGTCGGCCTGGTCGGGCTGCGCGACGGCCCGCTCACCGGCGCCGCCGACTCCCTTGACGTGCGCCTGACCGGCAAGGGCGGGCACACCTCACGCCCCCACCTCACCGAGGACCTCACCTTCGCCCTCGGCAAGCTGGTCACCGAGCTGCCCGCCGTGCTGTCCCGCCGACTGGACCCGCGCGCCGGCGTCAGTGTCGTGTGGGGCGTGGTGCGCGCGGGCTCGGCCATGAACGTGATCCCCTCCGTCGGCCGTGCCGCCGGCACCGTGCGGATGCTCGACGCGGTCGCCTGGGCCGACGCCGAGGCAATGGTGCGCGAGACCATCGAGCAGATCGTGCGCCCCTACGGCGTGCACGGCGAGATCACCTACACGCGCGGCGTGCCGCCGGTGGTCAACGAGCCCGGCGCCACCCTGCTCCTGGGCCGGGCCGTCGAGGCGGTGGTCGGGGCGGACGGCCTGGTCTCGACCGCCCAGAGCCTCGGCGGCGAGGACTTCGCCTGGTACCTCGAGCGGGTCCCCGGCGCGATGGCCCGGCTCGGCACGAGGACGCCCGGAGGCCCCACCTACGACCTCCACCAGGGCGACCTGCGCGTCGACGAGCGTGCGGTGGGCATCGGCGCGGGGGTGCTCGCGGCCGCTGCCGTCCACGCGCTTGAAACAGCCGGTAGGTAACAGATCGATTTCGCGTGCGCGACGTCGGCGGTTTTGCCCTCCCCAGCGTCTAGGGTGGCGAGAGTTTTCACGACGCCGACGGCGTCGACGGATGGAGGAGACAACCCTTGCGACACGCAAAGAAGATCGCAGCGGTGGTGGGAGCGGCCGCACTGCTCGCCGCCGCCGGCTGCGGCAAGCCCGCCACCAACGGGAACAACGGCAACGGTGGCACGCCGAGTGCCGCCAAGCAGGTGACCGCCTGCATGGTGCTCGACACCGGTGGCGTGGACGACCACTCCTTCAACCAGGGCTCCTGGGCCGGGTTGCAGGCGGCCGCCAAGGACAACCCGAACATCAAGCCGTCCTACGTGTCGTCGAACTCCCAGAACGACTACACCCCGAACCTCACCACCGAGACCAACAAGGGCTGCGACACGGTGATCGCGGTGGGCGGCCTGATGGGCACGGCGGTGGCCAAGATCGCCAAGGCGAACCCGAACCAGCACTACGCCGAGATCGACGCGCCGTCCAGCGGCAGCAACGTCTACGGCCTGCAGTACAACACCGCGCAGGGCGCGTTCCTCGGCGGCTACCTCGCCGCGGGCATGACCAAGACCGGCAAGGTGGCCACCTTCGGCGGGCTGAACATTCCCCCGGTGACCATCTACATGGACGGTTTCTGGGAGGGCGTGCAGTACTACAACCAGAAGAACCACAAGAACGTGAAGGTCCTCGGCTGGAACGAGCAGAACCAGAAGGCCGGCACCTTCGCGAACTCCTTCACCGACCTCAACAAGGGCAAGCAGATCAGCCAGGCGTTCATCCAGCAGGGCGCCGACATCATCTTCCCGGTCGCCGGTGGCACCGGCCTCGGGGCGGGCGCCGCGGCGCAGGCGTCGAACGGCCACGTCAACGTGATCTGGGTGGACACCGACGGGTGCACCAGCGCCCCGCAGTACTGCAAGTACTTCATCACCAGCGTCACCAAGGGCCTGACCACCTCGGTCAAGCAGTACGCCGACAAGGTCGCGGCCGGGACCTTCCCCAGCGGCAACTACATCGGCACGCTGGCCAACGGCGGCACCGGCCTGGCGCCGTTCCACCAGTGGGACTCCAAGGTCCCGTCGGCACTGAAGAGCCAGCTGGACCAGATCAAGTCCGACATCATGTCGGGCAAGATCAAGATCACCTCGCCGAGCCAGCCGAAGTGAGGCGACCAGCCTGAAACCACGTTGTGGGGGAGTGCCGCGAAGCAGCGGTGCTCCCCCACAGCGCTCCCCGGCACGGCGCTCCTGGTGCTCGCCACAGTGCTGTCCGGGGTCGCTTTCGGGCTGTCATAGGGTGTCGGTCGGAACTAGGGAGGAACGGCGTGAAGCTGGAGCTGCGCGGCATCACCAAGCGCTTCGGGTCACTGACCGCCAACGACGCGATCGACCTGGTCGTCGAGCCGGGTGAGATCCACGCGCTCCTGGGGGAGAACGGCGCCGGCAAGAGCACGCTGATGAACGTCCTCTACGGCCTCTACCAGCCCGACGAGGGGGAGATCCTCGTCGACGGCGAGCCGGTGACCTTCGGCGGCCCCGGAGACGCGATGGCGGCCGGCATCGGCATGGTCCACCAGCACTTCATGCTGGTCCCGGTCTTCACGGTGGCCGAGAACGTCGAGCTCGGCCACGAGCGCACCCGGCGCTTCGGCTTCCTCGACCGCCGGCGGGCCCGCCGCGAGGTCGAGGAGGTCTCCGAGCGCTACGGCCTGCGGGTGCCCGTCGACGCGCTGGTCCAGGACCTGCCGGTCGGCGTGCAGCAGCGGGTGGAGATCATCAAGGCACTGGTGCGCAACGCCAAGGTGCTGATCCTGGACGAGCCCACCGCCGTGCTGACGCCCCAGGAGACCGACGACCTGATGGACGTCATGCGCACCCTGCGCGACGCGGGCACGTCGATCGTCTTCATCACCCACAAGCTCCGCGAGGTCCGGGCCGTCGCCGACCGGATCACCGTCATCCGCCGCGGCAAGGTCGTGGGCCAGGCCAGCCCGAGCGACTCCGCAGCCGACCTGGCCTCGATGATGGTCGGCCGGCCGGTCAAGCTCAACATCGACAAGGAGCCCGCCACCCCGGGCGCGGAGACCCTCACGGTCGAGGACCTGCGGATCGTCGACGAGTCCGGCCAGGTCGTCGTCGACGGAGTCAGTTTCACGGTCCGCTCCGGGGAGATCTACGCCCTGGCCGGTGTCCAGGGCAACGGCCAGACCGAGCTCACCGAGGCGCTGGTCGGACTCACCCGTGCCGAGTCCGGGCGGATCCGGCTCGCCGGGCGCGACATCACCCGGGCCAGCACCGACGACATCCTCGACTCCGGGGTCGGCTACGTCCCCGAGGACCGGTTGCACGACGGGCTGGTGAGCAGCTTCTCGGTCGCCGAGAACCTCGTCCTCGACCTCTACGACAACCAGCCCTACTCGAGCCGGTTCACCCTGGACCTCGGCCTGCTCCGGCGCAACGCCGAGGAGCGCGTGGCCGAGTACGACGTGCGGCTCGGCTCCATCGACCACGCCGCGTCGACGCTGTCCGGTGGCAACCAGCAGAAGGTGGTCCTCGCCCGTGAGCTCTCCCGGTCGCTGAAGCTGCTCGTGGTGGCCCAGCCGACCCGTGGGCTCGACGTCGGCTCGATGGAGTTCGTGCACCGCCGGATCGTGACCGAGCGGGACAACGGCGCTGCTGTCGTGCTGGTCTCCAGCGAGCTCGACGAGGTGCTCGGCCTGGCCGACCGGATCGGAGTGATGTACCGCGGCACGATCATCGGCGAGGTCCCGGCCGGCACCGACCCGGAGAAGATCGGCATGCTCATGGCCGGCAGCACCGCGGCGCAGGGGCAGGAGGCATCATGACCCAGGCGACCTCCGAGGCCGCGGCCGCGGCCTCCGAGCCGGTGCCGCCGGCAGGCGAGCACGAGCCGCCCCGCCGTGCCAGCGCGTGGAACACCATCCTGGTCACCCTGCTTGCCTTCGTCACCGCGATGGCCATCGGTGCGGTGCTGATCGCGATCTCCGACCAGGCGACGAGGAGCGCGGCGTCGTACTTCTTCTCCTGGCCCTGGGACACCTTCACCAACGCCGGGCACGCCATCGCCAACGCCTACACCGCCCTCTTCGAGGGCGCGATCTTCAACCCGACCACCGCGGCGAACGGCACCCTGGCCGGCTACCTCGGCCCGATCTCGGAGACGCTGACCAACGCCACGCCCCTGATCCTCGGGGGCCTCTCCGTCGGCCTGGCCTTCCGCGCCGGCCTGTTCAACATCGGCGGCCAGGGCCAGATCATCATGGGCGCGGTCTTCGCCGGCTACGTCGGCTTCCACTGGCACATGCCCGCGGGCCTGCACGTGCTCGCCGGGATCGCGGCCGGCATGCTCGGCGGCGCCCTGTGGGGCGGCCTCTCCGGGTGGCTGAAGGCCCACACCGGGGCGCACGAGGTGATCACCACGATCATGCTCAACTACATCGCCTACTCATTGCTGGCCTACCTGCTCTCGGTCAAGGGCTTCCAGGCCCCGCCCTACGGCCAGGCGATCTCCAACCCCGTGGAGCCCAACGCCATGCTCTTCCCGCTCTTCGGCAGCAGCATGCGGGTCAACGCGGGACTCTTCATCGCGCTGATCGCCGCCGCGGCGGTGTGGTGGCTGCTGAAGTACAGCACCCTGGGCTTCCGGCTGCGCGCGGTCGGCGCCAACCAGTTCGCGGCGCGCACGGCGGGGATGAGCGTCGAGCGCAGCTACACCACCGTGATGGTCCTGGCCGGGCTCCTCTGCGGCCTGGCCGGGGTGACCCAGATCCTCGGCGTCAACACCCAGATCACCAACGACATCGACGCCGGCATCGGCTTCGACGCGATCACCGTCGCCCTGCTCGGGCGGGCGAACCCGGTCGGCATCGTCTTCGCCGGGCTGCTCTTCGGGGCGCTGCACGCCGGCGGCTCGCAGATGCAGACCTACACGCCGATCGACCTGGTCCAGGTGATCCAGTCGCTGATCGTCCTGTTCATCGCCGCGCCGGCCGTGATCCGGGCGATCTTCCGGATGAAGGCATCCGGCGCCGGCGTCGGCGCGGAGCTCGCGAAGGGCTGGAACGGATGACCAGCGCAGGCACCGCCGTGCGCGAGGACGACGTCGTCGTCCAGCACGAGGTGGTCGACAGCAACCGGCAGGTCCGGCAGCGGCTGGGCCGGGGCGCCGCCTTCGTGCTGCTCGGCGCGATCACGATCGTCTTCGTCGCGCTGAAGATCCCGGGCGGCGCGGACTCCCGGCTCACCTTCGGGAAGGCCTTCAGCGCCCAGCTCGACCTGGTCGTGCCCGGACGCACGGTCGCCCTCGCCCTCGGCGTGCTGGTCATCCTGCTCGGTGCCTGGCAGCTGGTGCGCGGCTTTGGTCGTCGTACCCTGCCCTGGGCGGCCTTCGTCGCGTTCGTGGCCTTCATGGTCGCGTTCCTCTGCTGGGTCTCGGTGCGCGGGACGGCGGCGGTCGACATCCTCGGGCTGCTGCAGAACTCCATCGCGCTGGCGGTGCCGTTGGTGCTCGGTGCGCTTGCCGGCGTGCTCTGCGAGCGGTCCGGGGTGATCAACGTCGCCATCGAGGGGCAGATGCTCTCCGGCGCCTGGGCGGGCGCGCTGATCGGCAGCCTGGTCGGCAGCTACTTCGGGCTGGTCGCGGCCGCGGTCGCCGGCGCGCTGATGGGTGTCCTGCTGGCGGTGTTCTCGATCAAGTACCTGGTCAACCAGGTCGTCCTCGGCGTGGTGCTCAACGTGCTCGCCCTCGGGCTGACCGGCTTCTTCTACGACGCGTTCATGCAGCCGAACGCCGCGACGCTGAACCAGCCCGCGGTGCTCGGTGAGATCGACATCCCGGGGCTCAGCCAGATCCCGGTGATCGGGCCGCTGCTCTTCCAGGCCAACATCGTGGTCTACCTCGCCTACGTGCTGATCATCGTGATCGACGTCGCGCTGTTCCGCACCCGCTGGGGATTGCGCACCCGCGCCGTCGGCGAGCACCCGAAGGCCGCCGACACCGTCGGCATCAGGGTGCTCCGGGTGCGCTACCGCAACGTGCTCCTCGGCGGGGCGGTCGCCGGCCTCGGTGGCGCGTACTTCACCCTCGGCTCGGTGGGTGCGTTCAGCAAGAACATCACCTCCGGAAACGGCTTCATCGCGCTGGCTGCGCTGATCTTCGGCCGATGGAGCCCGCTCGGGGCGGTCGGGGCGTCGTTGCTGTTCGGCTTCGCCTCGGCGCTGCAGATCATGCTGTCGATCAACGTGCCGCTGATCCCGTCGAACTTCCTGGCGATGCTGCCCTACCTGGCCACGATCTTCGCCGTCGCCGGCCTGGTGGGGAAGGTCCGGGCACCCGCCGCGGACGGTGAGCCCTATGTCAAGTGAGGTCTCCGTCGCCCTCGGCACGGACCCCTGGCAGGCGCTGCACGCGGCGGCGGTCGAGGCGATGCGGCACGCCTACGCGCCCTACTCCGGCTACCCGGTCGGTGCCGCCGCGCTGGCCGACGACGGGCGCACCGTGGTCGGCTGCAACGTCGAGAACGCGGCCTACGGCGTCACGCTCTGCGCCGAGTGCGGACTGGTCTCCCAGCTGCACCTGACCGGGGGCGGCCGGCTCACCCACTTCGTCTGCGTCGACCGGGACGGGGCGGTGATCATGCCGTGCGGACGCTGCCGGCAGCTGCTGTGGGAGAACGGCGGTCCCTCGCTGGAGCTGCTCACCGTCTCCGGGCTGCGGCCGATGGAGCAGGTGCTGCCGGACGCGTTCGGGCGCGAGGACCTCGAGGGGAGTGCGCGTGGCTGAGCCGCACGACGCGGTCGAGGTGATCGTCGCCAAGCGCGACGGCGGTTCGCTGTCCGACAGCCAGGTCGACTGGGTGGTCGACGCCTACACCCGCGGGGTGGTGGCCGACGAGCAGATGTCCGCGCTGGCGATGGCGATCCTGCTCAACGGGATGGACCGCCGCGAGGTCGCCCGCTGGACGGCGGCGATGATCGCGACGGGGGAGCGGATGGACTTCTCCTCGCTGTCGAGGCCGACCGCGGACAAGCACTCCACGGGCGGGGTCGGCGACAAGATCACCTTGCCGCTGGCGCCGCTGGTGGCGGCCTGCGGGGTCGCCGTCCCCCAGTTGTCGGGGCGCGGGCTCGGACACACCGGCGGGACGCTCGACAAGCTCGAGTCGATCGCCGGATGGCGCGCGGCGCTGACCAACGAGGACATGCTCGCCCAGCTCGAGGACGTCGGGGCCGTGGTCTGCGCGGCAGGTGCGGGGCTGGCGCCGGCGGACAAGAAGCTCTATGCCCTTCGTGACGTCACCGGCACCGTCGAGGCCATCCCGCTGATCGCCTCCTCGATCATGAGCAAGAAGATCGCCGAGGGCACCGGCGCGCTGGTGCTCGACGTGAAGGTGGGGTCCGGGGCCTTCATGAAGACCCTGGACTCCGCCCGGGAGCTGGCCGCCACCATGGTCGCGCTCGGCCAGGACGCCGGTGTGCACACCGTGGCGCTGCTCACCGACATGGCCACGCCGCTCGGCCTGACCGCGGGCAACGCGCTCGAGGTGCGTGAGTCGGTCGAGGTGCTGGCCGGGGGCGGACCGGCCGACGTGGTCGAGCTGACCCTCGCGCTCGCCCGGGAGATGCTCGCCGGCGCTGGTGTCGACGACGTCGACCCCGCCGAGGTGCTCGCCTCCGGCACGGCGATGGACACCTGGCGGCGGATGGTCAGCGCCCAGGGCGGTGACCCGTCCGCGCCGCTCCCGACCGCCCGCGAGAGCCACGTCGTCACCGCGCCCACCGACGGCGTGCTGGTCCGGCTGGACGCGATGGCCGTCGGCCTGGCCGCCTGGCGGCTCGGCGCCGGCCGGGCTCGGCAGGGTGATGCCGTCCAGGCCGGTGCGGGCGTGGAGTGGCATGCCCGGCCGGGTGACAGCGTGGCGACCGGGCAGCCACTGCTGACCCTGCACACCGACGAGCCCGACCGGTTCGCCCGGGCGCTGGCCTCCCTCGACGGCGGCTGGGAGATCGCCCCGCCGGGGTCGTCGTACGACCCCTCACCGATCGTCCTCGACCGCATCAGTTGACTTGGGCCTCCGGGCCCGACGAGTTGGGCCTCCGGGCCCGATGAATCGGGGGCTGTGGCCCCCTGGTCACGGCCGCGGGCCGAACTCAAGCGGCCGCGAGGCCGAACCGAACCGGCCACGAGGCCGAACTGAACGGGCCGCGAGGCCGAACTCAACGGGCCGCGAGGCCGAAGTGAACGGTCAGGAGAGCAGCAGGACGACGGTCTCGGCGACGCAGGCGGGTTTCTGCTGGCCGTCGATCTCGACGGTGTAGCGGACCGTCAGCTGCCGGCCGGTGGGGAGCTCGGTGACGCCGCCGATCGAGACATGGGCACGGATCCGGGAGCCGACAAGGACGGGGTTGGGGAAACGCACCTTGTTGACGCCGTAGTTGAGCTTGGCGCCCGGGGTCTCCAGCGACATCACCTGGCTGCCGAGTGCCGGGACCATCGACAAGGTGAGATAGCCGTGCGCGATCGTGCCGCCGAACGGCCCGTCCTTGGCGCGCTCCACGTCGACGTGGATCCACTGGTGGTCGCCGGTGGCGTCGGCGAACGTGTCCACCTGCTCCTGGGTGACCTCGACCCAGTCGGAGGCGCCGAGGTCCTCGCCTGCGGCGGACTCGATCTCCTCGAACGTGCTGAACACGCGCATCCGACACGGTCCTCTCAGCGTTGTTGATGCTTGGATGACGGCATGGCCGAACCTACCGCTGGGCTGACCGATGAGCTGATCCGGGCCGCACCCAAGGTGCTGCTGCACGACCACCTCGACGGCGGATTGCGCCCGCAGACCATCCTGGAGCTGGCCGCGGATGTGGGCCACGACCTGCCCGCAGCCGATGGGGACGCGCTCGGCCGCTGGTTCACCGAGTCGGCCGCCTCCGGCTCCCTCGAGCGCTACCTCGAGACCTTCGACCACACCGTCGCGGTGATGCAGACCGGTCCGTCGCTGGCCCGGGTGGCGCGGGAGGCCGTCGAGGACCTGGCCGCTGACGGAGTGGTGTACGCCGAGATCCGCTACGCGCCCGAGCAGCACCTCAACGCCGGTCTGACCCTCGATGAGGTGGTGGCGGCCGTCCAGGAGGGCTTCGACCAGGGGATGGCGGAGGCAGGAGGCCGGATCGTCGTCCGACAGCTCCTGACCGCGATGCGCCACAAGGCCCGGTCGATGGAGATCGCCGAGCTCGCGGTGAAGTACCGCGACGCCGGTGCGGCCGGTTTCGACATCGCCGGTGCCGAGGCGGGCTACCCGCCGACCCGGCACCTCGACGCGTTCGAGTACCTCCAGCGGGAGAACGCGCACTTCACCATCCACGCCGGCGAGGCGTTCGGGCTGCCGTCGATCTGGCAGGCGATCCAGTGGTGCGGCGCTGACCGGCTCGGCCACGGGGTGCGGATCATCGACGACATCGAGGTCGACGGGGAGGAGGTCCGGCTGGGGAGGTTGGCGTCGTACGTCCGCGACAAGCGGATCCCGCTGGAGATGTGCCCCGCCTCCAACATCCAGACCGGCGCGGCGGCGTCGATCGCCCAGCACCCGATCGGGCTGCTGGCCCGGCTGCGCTTCCGGGTGACGGTCAACACCGACAACCGGCTGATGAGCGGCACCTCGATGAGCCGGGAGTTCATCGCGCTGCGCGACGCCTTCGGCTACGACCTGGCCGACGTCCGGTGGTTCACCGTCAACGCGATGAAGTCGGCGTTCGTCCACTTCGACCGGCGGCTGCAGGTGATCGAGGAGGTGATCAAGCCGTGGTACGCCGCGCAAGGCTGCTGACCTGCGGGGTCACGCCGATGACGCGCTCCGTGCCCGGCGCGGGATCGCCAGGGTGATCTGCGCCCCGGAGATGGCGGCGGTGCCGCCGTGCGCCTCGGCGACGGCCTTCACCAGCGCCAGGCCCAGGCCCGTGCCGCGGGTCGACCTCGAAGCGTCGGCGCGGCTGAACCGGTCGAAGGCCTTGTCGACGAACTCGGGCGGGAAACCACGGCCCTGGTCACCGACGGTGATCCGGACCTGGCCGTCGGCAGCGGCGGCAGCGACCCGAATCTCGCCGGCGCCGTAGCGCAGGGCGTTGGAGACCAGGTTGCCCACGGCCACCTCCAGCCACCGGCTGTTGCCGATCACCCGCAGGTCGCCGGCCACCTCGTCGCGGATCTCCCGGCCGGCCGCGTCGGCGGAGACCGCGAACCGGTCGACTACCTCGGCGACCACCTGGGCGACGTCGACGACCTCGCGGGCCCCGAGGTCCTGGGAACGCAGCTCCTCGAGGTCCAGCAGGGCATTGCAGAGGTCGACCAGGCGGGCGACCTGATGGTGCAGCGAGGTGAGTGTGGTGCTGGTCTCCTCGGAGCCGCGCGGACGCAGCGTGGCCCACTCGAGCTCGGTGCGCATCACCGACAACGGCGACCGCAGCTCGTGGGCGGCGTCGGCGAGGAACTGTCGCTCGCGCTCGTTGCCGCGGGCGATCCGGGCGAGCAGCTCGTTGAACGTGTGACCGAGCCGGACCAGCTCGTCGTCGCGCCCGGGAGGCACCGGCAGCTGGAGCTCTGGGCTCTCGCCGGCTCGCCGGGCTGCGCGACGGTAGCGCTCGACCGGGTTCAGCGCGGCCCGGGCGGTGCCGTAGCCGACGACCGAGGCGGCCGCCAGGGTCAGCAGGTCGGCGATCAGCAGCTGCAGCAACAGCTCGCGCAACGCCTCGTCGTGCTTGGCGCGGCTGATCGCGTAGGCGACCACCACCCTGCCTCGAGGTGTCCGCAGGGGCGCGGTGACGACCCGGTAGGGGTAGGCCGAGGGAGGCAGCAGGTGACCGACGTCGTCGTGCAGGACCTCCCCGGTGGCGGCCTTCTGCACGGTGACGCGGTCGGCGAGCAGGTGCCTGGCGTTGCCGCCGAGCGGGCGGCCCGCGGTGGTGAACACCTGGTAGCTCTCACCGGGCGTGTCCTGGGCGGGGGAGCGACCGTGCGCTAGGGCCTCCTCGACCACCTCGCGGTAGGCCTCCAGGTCCTGGTCGACCTGCCGGTCCAGGGCATACTGCACCCGCTCGAAGACGAAGACCGCGGAGAGCAGCAGCACCAGCGCCATCGTGGCCGCCACGGCGAGGACCAGCCGGGTGACGATCGGCCGGTTCCCGACGAGCCGCCGCCACAGGCTCATGGGCCGAGGCGGTCGAGCCGGTAGCCGACTCCACGCAACGTGGTGACCCGGACCTGCACCGAGGTCGCCAGGTGGTTGCGCACCCGCGACATGTGCACGTCGAGGGCGTTGCTGTTGATGTCGACGTCCTCCCAGACGTCCTCGAAGAGTCGGTGCCGACTCACCACTCGCCCGGCGTTCTCCATCAGGGAGAGCAGCATCGCGAACTCCCGCCGGGCCAGCCGGACCTCGTCGCCCGCGACCCAGACACGCTGCTCGAGCGGGTCGAGGACCACGTCGCCGACGGTGATGCGATGCGCTGTGTCGTCCGCCGCGGCCGCGACCTCGCGGCGGCGGCCGAGCACGCGAACCCTGGCCTTCAGCTCCTCCAGGGCGAACGGCTTGACCAGGTAGTCGTCGGCACCGGCCTCGAGCCCCTCCACGCGCTCGGGGACGGCGCCTCGGGCGGTCAGCATCAGCACAGGCACGTCGTTGCCCTCGGCGCGCAGCGCCCGGCACACGTCGAGGCCACTCATCGCGGGGAGCATCCAGTCGAGCACGACCACGTCGACGTCGGCCGCCCGCGCGGCAGCCAGACCGGTCGGGCCGTCGTGCTGTCCGACCGTGGTCATCCCGGACTCCTCGAGGTAGCTGCGCACCAGCTCCACGAGGCGCTTCTCGTCGTCGACGACCACGACATGCATGGTCTCAGCGTAGAGGGGCTCCTCGGTCATCCGACGAGCAGTGGCCGCAGCCTCGTGCGGCACAGTGCCTGGACCACCAGCCGCAGGGGGTGGCGTACGACGACCCACCCGATCACCGTCACCAGGGCCCCGACCACGAGCCCGGCAATCACGTCGAAGGGGTAGTGCGCGCCGACGTAGACCCGTGCGAAGGCCATCAGCAGGGCCAGCACGGCCGTCAGCAGCACCAGCCACCGGTGGGCCAGCTGCCGGTGGGCCAGCAGGACGCCCGCGGCCACGGCCCCGGCCATCACCGCATGGTCGCTGGGGAAGGAGAAGTCGGTGGTGTGCGGCACCAGGACCAGCACGTGGTGCAGCGCGTCGTAGGGACGGCGCTCACCGACCCACCGGCCGAGCGGCTGGTTCACGCCGACCGCCAGCAGGGTGCCGAGCGGTGCCCAGAGCGAGGCGGCCATCCGGTCGGCGTTGCGGTGACCGCGCGCAAGCCACCACGAGCCGAGCAGCAACAGCGCGAAGAGCGCGACGCCGTAGACGGCGAAGAGCCGGAAGGCCTCGTGGAGCCACGGCGTCGCGCGGGCGAAGCGGTTGATCGTGAGGTACCACGACTGGTCGACGCTGGACATCGGGAGATGAGCGGCGAGGCTGGTCAAAGAGGCTCCTGGCCCGGGTGGTTGCACATGGAAGCGGCCGGCGCCCGGGCGGGGGAACCAGGACGCCGACCGTCAGCAAAAACCGTAGGCAGGTGACATGACGGCAACATGACATCAGCCGCGGCCGGTGCGGACGCCGAGCTCGACGTAGGCGCGCTCGATGCCGACGACACGGCAACCCAGCGACCGGGCGTGCTCCACGACTGCCCGCTGCCGCCACATCAGGTGCAGGCCGCGGCGCACGAGCACCCATGGCGGCTTGCGGTGCTCGCGCAGGTCGCGGGTGAGCCGCAGGACGAAGGTGAGGACCGGGTTGCGGCCGATGCAGATCGCGTCGGCGAGCAGGTCCCGCTCCCGGCAGGCGGCGACGATCTCCTGGGCGAAGATCCCCTCGGCCACGAAGCGCGTGGTCCCGTCCAGCTCGAGGACGCGGTGGCCGGTGCGGTGGCTGCGGGCGATGTCGTAGACCGGCACGTCCGCGGCTCCGCCCGCGCACAGCTTCTCGATCGTGACCACCGCGTCGTCGGCGCGCCACGACGCGGGGTCGTCCCAATCGACGATCGGCTCGCCCCCGGCGAGGTCGAGACCGGGCAGGGTCGGATCATCGCCGTCCTTGTAGAAGTCGTCGAGGTTCAGCACCGGCAGCCCGAGACGACGGGAGAGCCGCGACTTCCCGGATCCCGAGGGGCCGGCAACGACGATCACACGCGCGGGCACGCCACCATTGTGTCGCAGCCCGCGCCCGGCCCGGATCAGGTGTGACGCGTCAGCGACCCGCCGCGCACGGGCATCGCCGCGCAGTCGGCCTCGACGGCGGCCAGCGTGGTGTCCTCGCGGCAGAGCTCGATGCACCGGCGGAGCAGGTCGACCAGGACGCGCTCGGGCTCGGACACCGTGGCGACCGCGATGTGCGAAACGGATGCGGTCACGATCGCGGGGGCGCTGCGGCGCACGAAGCTCTTGGAGTCACCCCAGCGGACGCCGCTGAAGGTGCGCGCCCAGTCGCGCGCCCGCGGGGCGTCGCCGAGCGCGTCGGCCGCCCGCGAGGTCAGCGGGTCGTGCGGGCGCCCGGCGAGGCTGTTGAGCACCCGCTCGGAACGGAGCACGCCGACCGCCGCGACGGACTGGCCCGACGCGGACACGATGGGCAGCGCGGTCAGGGCGCACTCCCGGGCGATCCGGGCATCGGTCCAGGGCTTGCGGCCCTCCAGCCCGATCACGGAGGGGACCAGCGGGATCAGGTCCTGGCGGATGTCGTCACCGACGTGGTCGTTGACCATCCGGGCCAGGGCGCCCAGCAGCGGGTGGGTGCACTTGGGGTGGTCCGACCACTTCTCACCGGCGAGGAAGGACGCCAGCTCCATGAAGCAGGCGCCCTTGCGCATCTGGCGGTGTCGGCCTCGCGAAAGGATCGGCATCAGGTCCGGCACGTTGCTGCTCTTGCGCATCGAGCGCCTCCGCGAATTGCTCGAGATGGAATCCAGTCTGCGACTAAGGTTCCCCCTCCCACAACCCCGCATGCGCCACCGGCCGAGACTCAGATGCCCATCGGGTGCCAGACGGTCTTGGTCTCCAGGAAGCCGGTCATCCGGTCGATCCCGGGCGCGTCGGCGAAGTCCTCGGCTCGGGGTCGCCGGACCCGCTTGAGGTTGTCGGCGGCGCTGGCCTCGAGGGTGCGGGCCAGCACCGGGTCGTCGACGCCGGTCAGGTCCAGGCCGTTGACGTCCATGTGCGAGGCGAGCCACGGGGCGACCTCGGCGCGGGAGCCGGTGAGCACGTTGACCACGCCGCCGGGGACGTCGGCGGTGGCCATCACCTCCGAGAGGGTGACCGCCGGCAGCGGGGCCGGCTCACTGGCCAGCAGCACGACGGTGTTCCCGGTGGTGAGCACCGGGCCCAGCACGCTGACCAGGCCGAGCAGCGGGTCGTCGGGGGCGATCACCGCGACCACGCCGGTGGGCTCGGGCGCGGAGTGGTTGAAGTAGGGGCCGGCCACCGGGTTCGCACCACCGGTGACCTGGGCGATCTTGTCGGCCCAGCCGGCGTACCAGACCAGCCGGTCGATCGCGGCGTCGACCTTGCCCCGGGCGCGGGCAGGGGTGAGGCCGGTGGCGTCGCGGACCTCGGCCTCGAGCTGGGCGCGCCGGCCCTCGAGGACCTCGGCGATGCGGTAGACGACCTGGCCGCGGTTGTACGCCGTACGCCCCGACCAGCCGCCGAAGGCCGCCCTGGCCGCCTTGACCGCGTCGCGGGCGTCCTTGCGGGAGGCCTGGGAGGCGTTGGCCAGGAAGCGGCCCTTCGCGTCGGCCACGACGTAGGAACGGCCCGACTCCGAGCGTGGGAAGGCGCCGCCTATGTAGAGCTTGTAGGTCTTGCGGACGTCGATGCGTGTCACTTCAGGCGGTGTCATCGCAGGTAGGCCTCCAGCCCGTGGCGGCCGCCCTCGCGGCCGTAGCCTGACTCCTTGTAGCCCCCGAACGGACTGGCCGGGTCGAAGCGGTTGAACGTGTTGGACCAGACCACGCCGGCGCGCAGCCGGCTGGCGGTCCACAGGATCCGGGAGCCCTTGTCGGTCCAGATGCCGGCGGAGAGGCCGTACGGCGTGTTGTTGGCCTTCTCGACCGCCTCGGCCGGGGTGCGGAAGGTGATCACGCTCAGCACCGGCCCGAAGATCTCCTCCCGGGCGATCCGATGGGCCTGGCTGACGCCGGTGAATACCGTCGGGGGGAACCAGTAGCCGTGGTCGGGCAGGTCGCACGCCGGCGACCAGCGGCCCGCACCCTCGGCCTCCCCGATGTCGGAGAGCTCCCGGATCTTCGCCAGCTGCTCGGCGGAGTTGATCGCACCGATGTCGGTGTTCTTGTCCAGCGGGTCGCCGATGCGCAGCGTGCCCATCCGGCGCTTGAGCCGCTCGAGGACCTCCTCGGCGACCGACTCCTGCACCAGCAGCCGGGAGCCGGCACAGCACACGTGGCCCTGGTTGAAGAAGATGCCGTTGACGATGCCCTCGACGGCCTGGTCGACCGGGGCGTCGTCGAAGACGATGTTGGCCGCCTTGCCGCCCAGCTCGAGGGTCACCTTCTTGTCGGTGCCGGCCACCGCCTTCGCGATCGCGCGGCCGACGTCGGTGGACCCGGTGAAGGCGACCTTGTCGACGTCCGGGTGGGAGACCAGCGCCCGGCCGGTCTCACCGGCACCGGTGACGATGTTGACCACGCCGGGGGGCAGGTCGGCCTGCTGGCAGATCTCTGCGAACAGCAGCGCGGTCAGCGGGGTGGTCTCGGCCGGCTTCAGCACCACGGTGTTGCCGCAGGCCAGGGCAGGTGCGATCTTCCAGGCCAGCATCAGCAGCGGGAAGTTCCACGGGATCACCTGGCCGGCGACGCCCAGCGGCTGCGGGTCGGGGCCGAAGCCCGCGTAGCCCAGCTTGTCGGCCCAGCCGGCGTAGTAGAAGAAGTGCGCCGCGGCCGTGGGGACGTCCACGTCGCGGGACTCCCTGATCGGCTTGCCGTTGTCGATCGACTCCAGCACCGCCAGCTCGCGGGAACGCTCCTGCATGATCCGGGCGATCCGGAAGAGGTACTTGCCGCGCTCGGCGCCCGGCATCCGCGACCACACCCGCGTCCAGGCGCGCCGGGCCGCCTTCACCGCGGCGTCGACGTCGGCCTCGTCGGCCTCCGCGACGTCGGCGAGCACCTCCTCGGTGGCCGGGTTGACGGTCTTGAAGCCGTGCCCAGCTGCGCTGTCACGGAACTCACCATCGACGAACAGGCCGTAGGAGGACTTGATGTCCACGATCGCCCGGGACTCCGGCGCCGGGGCGTAGTCGAAAACGTTGTCCATGACCTCAGTCCAAAGTGAAGTAGTCGGGGCCGGAGTACCGACCGGTCCTGGTCTTGGTGCGCTGCATCAACAGGTCGTTGAGCAGCGAGGAGGCGCCGAAGCGGAACCAGTCGGGATCGAGCCAGTCCGGCCCGGCCACCTCGTTGACCATCACCAGGTAGCGGATCGCCTCCTTGCTGGCGCGGATCCCGCCTGCGGGCTTGACGCCGACCATCTGGCCAGTGGCCTCGCGGAAGTCACGCACCGCCTCGAGCATCACCAGGGTCCCCGGCATCGTCGCGGCCGGGACCACCTTGCCCGTGGAGGTCTTGATGAAGTCAGCACCGGCCAGCATCGCCAGCCAGCTCACCCGCCGGATGTTGTCGAAGGTCTGCAGCTCGCCGGTCTCGAAGATCACCTTCAGGTGGGCTCCCTCGCCGCACTCGGCCTTGACCGCGACGATCTCCTCGAAGACCTCCAGGTAGCGCCCGGACAGGAAGGCGCCTCGGTCGATGACCATGTCGACCTCGTCGGCTCCGGCGTCGACGGCGCTGCGGACGTCGGCCAGCTTCACCGCCATCGCAGACCGGCCGCTGGGGAACGCGGTCGCGACCGAGGCCACCTTCACCTCCGACCCCGCCAGCGTCTCCTTCGCCACCGCCACCAGGTCGGGATAGACGCACACCGCCGCGACCGCCGGGCACGACGGGTCGGCCGGGTCCGGGCGCATCGCCTTGGCCGACAACGCCCGGACCTTGCCGGGCGTGTCCTGTCCCTCCAGGGTGGTCAGGTCGACCATCCGGATCGCCAGGTCGATCGCGAACTCCTTCGCGGTGGTCTTGATCGACCGGGTCGCCAACGCGGCGGCCCGCTGCTCTGCGCCCACCTGGTCGACCCCTGGGAGCCCGTGCAGGAAGCGGCGCAGCGCGGCGTCGGAGGACGTCGCATCGGCCAGCGAACTCGCCGTTGGGGTCATCGTCGTCACCCGCGCAGTCTACGGTGCGGCGACCGCTGGTTAGGGTGAGCCGGTGACAGAGCCCGACCCCCCCGGCGCCCGCCGGAGCTTCGGCCCCACTACGGGTGTGGTGACCGGCTGGCTCGGCCTGGCGGTCGTCGCGGCCGTGGCGGTGCTGACCCTGGCCGGGGACCGGTCGGTGGTCGGCGCACGCATCGTCCTGGGTGCCCTCCTGTGCGGTCTCGTGCTGTGGTGCTACCTGCTGCGACCCCGGATCGTGCTCGAGCAGGACCGACTCGAGCTTCGCAACGCCTTCTCGACGGTGGCCATCCCGTGGCTGCGGGTCGGGGACGTGCTGGTGCGCACTGTCACCCGGGTCTACGTGGGTGAGAAGGCCTACGTCGGGACGGCCGTCGGCCACTCCGCCCGGAGCATGATGCGGGCCGCCCGGAAGGAGCGCAAGACGCTGGTCACCGAGCCCCATGTGAGCAACCGGGCGGTCGACCAGCCGTTGCCGTCGCTGATCGAGGAGGCCATCCGCGAGCGGGCCTGCCGTGCGCAGCAGCTGGCGGTCCCGGACGCGGCCCGCGGGGAGGTCACCCGCACCTGGGCGGTAGGGGAGCTGGCCGCGCTCGTGCTGCTCGTGGTCGGTCTCGCGGTGTCGTTCGCCTTCTGACCCCGCGGCCGGCGAGTCTCAGAGGCCGGCAGCGCGCTGCACGTCGCCGCGGATCGCGTCGAGTCGGCCCGCCGCCACGATCCGCGCGGCGTCGACGTCACCGCCGGCAGCCTCGGGGTCGACCGGCACGACCACCTCGAGGTAGCACTTCACCTTCGGCTCGGTGCCGCTGGGACGGACGACGACCCGGGCCCGGTCGGCGAGCCGGTAGCGCAGTCCGTCGGTCGGCGGCAGGTCACCGGAGCCGGCCGACAGGTCGTCGACCTGCTGCACGGCCAGGCCGCCCAGGCTCGACGGGGGGTCCGTGCGCAGCCGCTCCATGGTCGCGGCGATCCGGGTCGTGTCGTCGAAGCGGACCGAGAGCTGGTCGGTGGCGTGGAGGCCGTGCTCGCGGGCGATGTCGTCGAGCAGGTCGCACAGGGTGCGCCCGTCGGCCTTCGCCTGCGCGGCGAGCTCGCAGACCGCCAGCACGGCCGAGACGCCGTCCTTGTCCTTGACGTGCTCGGGGTCGACGCAGTAGCCGAGCGCCTCCTCGTAGCCGAACGCGAGACCCTCGATGCGACCGATCCACTTGAAGCCGGTCAGGGTCTCCCGGTGCGGCTGGCCGGCGGCGGCGGCCATCCTTGCCAGCAGGCTCGACGACACGATCGAGGTCGCGTAGACGCCCTCCTTGCCGTTGCCGAGCAGGTGCGCGGCCAGCAGCGCGCCGACCTCGTCACCGCGCAACATCTGCCAGCCGTGCGGTCCGGGCACGGCGACCGCGCACCGATCGGCGTCGGGGTCGTTGGCCACCACGATGTCGGCGCCCACCTCGACGGCCAGCGCCGTCGCCTGGTCCATCGCCCCTGGTTCCTCGGGGTTGGGGAACGCAACGGTCGGGAAGTCGGGGTCCGGCTCGGCCTGCGCCGGCGCGACGTGCGGTTCGCTGAACCCGGCGCGCCGGAGAACCGAGGTGAGCGTCGTACCCCCCACGCCGTGCAGCGGCGTGTAGACGATGCCCAGGTCGCGCGGCCCGTCCCCGGCGAGGCCGACGACACTGTCGATGTAGCGGTCGACGAGGTCCTCCCCGAGCACCTCGCCGCCGTCGCCCCGCGGGACGTCGGAAAGGCGGCCAACGGCCTGGATCGCGGCAGAGATCTCCGCGTCCGCCGGCGGCACGATCTGGCTGCCGTCCCCCAGGTAGACCTTGTAGCCGTTGTCCTGCGGCGGGTTGTGGCTCGCAGTGACCATCACGCCGGCGACGCAGCCGAGCTCCCGGATCGCGAACGCCAGCACCGGTGTCGGCAGCGGGCCCGGCAGCAGCAGCGCGCGCAGGTCGGCGCCGGTCATCACCTCGGCGGTGTCGCGGGCGAAGAGGTCAGAGTTGTGCCTGGCGTCGTAGCCGATCACCACGGCATCGCCCTCGCCGGCGCCCTGGTCACGGAGGTACGACGCCAACCCCGCGGCCGCCCTGAGCACCACGACCCGGTTCATCCGGTTCGGCCCCGGTCCGAGCTTGCCGCGCAGGCCGGCGGTGCCGAACTCCAGGCTCGCCCCGAAGGCGTCGGCCAGCTCCTCGGCCGCCGCGACGTCGCCGGACCCGGTGCTGGCGACGAGGTGCTCCAGCTCGGCCCGCGTCGCCGGGTCGGGGTCCTCGGCCGCCCAGGCGTGCGCTCGCTCGATCAGGTCGGTCGGCTCTGTCATGGGCTGCAATCTAGGCGATCACGGGTGACGTCCGGCGACACGCCCGGCATGGCACCGGTTCCGTGGTTCGATCGAGTCGTGAGGGTCACGACGTACCACTTCACCCACGCGGCGATGGTCGACGCGCCGCGGGAGCGGGTGCACGGGCTGCTGCTCGACCTGGAGCACTACGTCGAGTGGTGGCCTCAAGTGCGCGCGGTAGCCAGACTCGGGCCCGACGACGCATTGCTGGTCTGCCGGTCGCTGCTGCCCTACGACCTGGAGGTCCACGTGCACGCGGTCAGCCGGGACCCCGACTGCCTGGAGGTGGCGGTCGATGGCCCGCTGTCGGGGCGGGTGCGCTGGTCGCTGACCGCGCTGGGCCCCGACCGCACCAGGCTCGGCTTCGAGCAGCAGGTGCAGGTCGGGGCGTGGTCGCTCGTGGTGGGTTCCTACCTCGCTCGTCCGCTGCTGCGGCTCAACCACCGCTGGATGATGCGCGGTGCCGCAGCGGGGGTCCGGCGGCGACTCGGCACCAGTCAG
>JAICXL010000029.1 GCA_025980475.1 Nocardioidaceae bacterium
GCGGTGGCGCGGACGGGACCGACGGAGGCGACGCCGACGGGACCGACGCCTGAGACGTGACTGCGCTCGACCTGCTCAGCGGTGACGCCCAGACCTTCCTCGACAAGGTCTGGGCGTCACGCGTGCATGTGCACCAGGCCGATCCCGCGGCCCTGGCCGGCCTGCTGTCGCTCGACGACGTCGACCAGCTGCTGACCGCGTCGGGGCTGCGCACGCCAGCGCTCCGGGTGGCACAGGACGGCAGCGTCTGCCCGGCGGCCACCTTCACCCGGACGGCCACGATCGCGGGGTCGCCGATGACCGGGCTGGTGGACGCCCGCAAGGTGCTGGCGATGTACGACGACGGCGCGACCCTCGTGCTGCAGGGCCTGCACCGCTACTGGCCGCCGCTGACGATCCTCGTCCGGCAGCTCGAGCTCGCCCTCGGCCACCCGTGCCAGGCCAACGCCTACCTCACCCCGCCCGGCTCCCAGGGCTTCGCGCGCCATCGCGACACCCATGACGTCTTCGTCTTCCAGACCCATGGCCACAAGCACTGGGAGATCGTCGAGGACGGCCAGGAGCGCGCCGTGGTCCTCGAACCCGGACTGAGCATGTACCTGCCCACCGGCACTCCCCACTCCGCCCGCAGCCAGGAAGCCGCCTCCCTCCACGTCACCATCGGCGTCAACCTGCTGACCTGGCGCGACCTGCTGAAGCAGCAGACTGAGCGGTTGCTCGCCGACGAGAGGTACGACGCCCCGCTGCCGGCCGGCTTCCTGGACGATCCCGACCGTCTCGCCGCTCCGCTCGCGGACGAGCTTGCCGACCACGTCGGCCGGCTGGCCGGGCTGCGCCCCGAGAAGGTCGCAGCGGACGCCGTCGCCGGCTTCCTCAGCGACCGGCCACCTGCCCTGGCCGGGGCGCTGGTCGACCGCACGCTGGTCGACGCGATCCAGGACGACACCGCGCTCGAGCGGCGGGGCACCGCTGCGTGCCTGCTCCGTCCCGGGGGGAGCCACGACGACCGGTTGTCGGTGCTCCTCGGCGACCGGGAGCTGCGGATGCCCGGGTTCCTCGTCGGGGCGATGGAGCACGTCCGCGACAACCCCCGTCTCACCGCCGGCGACCTCGCGCCCTGGCTCGACGGGCCGAGCCGCCTCGTGCTGTGTCGCCGCCTCGTGCGGGAGGGTCTGCTCCGGGTCGTATGTTGAGTGACCCCGAGCGGGCCTTCCGGTGCTCGCAGGCGAGCCTGGACGCGGCCGACGACATCGCCGGGACCGCGTCCACGGTCCGTGGCTTCCTGTTGGTCGAGGTCGACGGGGCCTGGGGCAGGGAGGCACTGCTGGCCAGGTTGCTGCCGGGCCCGGTCCGCGCCGCGCTGCGCACGCTCGAGGCCCGGCACAGGGTGCGGCCGCTGCTGGTGCGCCGCACCGGTCGACGCCTCGATGCGCGGGCGCCGGTGAACGTGTTCGTCGGCCATTCCGGCACCGAGGCCAGGTGGCTCGAGCACGCCCGGCTCGACGGTTTCGAGGGGCTGCTCGACCTCGACCTCAGCGGTGTCCGGGACGGACGCAGCGCGGGGTTGGCGTCGTACGCGGAGCCGCTCCTCCTGGTCTGCACCCACGGCCGCCATGACGCCTGCTGCGCGGAGCGCGGCCGGCCGGTCTGGCACGCGATGCAGCAGGCGGACCCCGAGCACACGTGGCAGGTCTCGCACGTGGGTGGCGACCGCTTCGCGGCCAACGTGATCGCGCTCCCGGACGGGCTCTACTACGGCCGGATGGAGCCCGGCGACGCCGGGCGGTTGCTCGCGGCCCACCGGGAGGGGCGGTTGCTGCTCGATCGGCTGCGGGGGCGCACCTGCTATCCCTTCGCCGTCCAGGCGGCCGAGATCCACCTGCGGCGCGCCCTCGGCCTCGACGGGGCGGCCGACCTCGCGCTGCGGCGCCAACACCGTGACGGAGAGGTGACCACGGCGGTCTTTGCGGCCACCGGACGGGAGTGGCAGGTCCGCGTCCGGACCACCGTGGCGGAGCCTCGACGGCTCACCTGCAGTGCCGTGGCGGTCAGCCGGCCGCTGCACCACCAGCTGCTCTCGGTGTCCTGACCAACAGAGTCCCTGACCACCAGAGTCCCGACCCGTGGTCACACGTGCGCGGTCTCGCCCTGGGCGTCCGCACCGAGCGCCCGGCGCCCCGCCTGGTCGGGGCGTAGAGCCGTCCGGCGGACCACCGTCACGGTCAGCAACAAGGTCAGCGCCGCGGTCACTGCGAGCATCCACAGCCCGATGGCGTAGGACGTCGTGCGTCCGTAGACATAGCCCATCACCAGCGGCGGCACGAACCCGCCGAGCCCCCCGGCCGCACCGACCAGCCCGGTGACCCCACCGACCCGTCCCGGTTCGGTCACCTGGGCGATCAGGGCGAAGGTCGCCCCGGACCCCGCCCCGAGCGCTGCCGCCATCGACAGGAAGATCAGCGTCCCGCCGACGTGGAGCGGAGGAGCGGTGGAGTCGAGGGCGGCGCAGACCGCGACCACGCCGAAGCCGGTCGCGAGCACCGGGACGGCCCCGATCCGGTCCGAGAGCCAGCCGCCGACCGGACGCAGGAGCACCGCGACCAGCACGAAGCCGGCCATCCGGTTCGCTGCGTCGGCGGGAGCCAGGTGGTGCTGGGTCTTGAGGTAGGCCGGCAGGTAGACCGAGAACGCGACGTAGCCGCCGAAGGCGACCGCGTAGAGGATCGAGGCCTGCCAGGTGATGGGCAGCCGCGCGGCCGACCTCAACCGGGTGAGCATCGAGGTGGTCGGCGCAGTGCGACCCGGCGCGTCCCGCAGCACCACCGCGGCCACCACTGCGTACGCCGCGAGGACAGCCGCGGTGATCAGGAA
This sequence comes from Nocardioidaceae bacterium, assembly GCA_025980475.1. Lineage (GTDB taxonomy): Bacteria > Actinomycetota > Actinomycetes > Propionibacteriales > Nocardioidaceae > Marmoricola. Next base: position 2,872 of record JAICXL010000029.1, read on the forward strand.
GGGGGCGCGCTCGCCGAGGCCGGTGTAGAGCTTGACGGTCGTGAGGGCGCTGATCGCCGTACCCCCCATGCCGGCACCGAAGATGCCGACCGCGAGCCCTCGGCGCTCCGGGGGGAACCACGCGTTGACGAAGGGCACCCCGACCGCGAAGGCCGTGCCCGCGACGCCGAGGAAGAAGCCGCCGACGAGCATCAGCGGATAGGAGCCGAGCCCGACGAAGGCGACGAAGAGGATCGGCACGATCGAGATCGCCGAGACCAGTGGGAACATCACCCGGCCGCCGTAGCGGTCGGTGAGCGCCCCGACGAGGATCCGGCCGACCGAGCCGACCACGACCGGCACGGCGACCATGAGGGCCACGTCGGACTCGCTCAGCGCGCCCAGGCTGCCGAGGTCGCGCAGCAGCGGCCCGAGGGGACTGATGAGGGCCCACGCCCAGAAGTTGACGGCGAAGCCGACCGTGGCCAACACCAGCATCAGTGCGCGGGACGGCTGTCGGGAGGCGCTGGGCGCGGGGGAGGGAGTCATGGCCCCATCCCATCGCCGGCCGGCGGTCCAGCACAGGGACGAAGGTCCCCTGGCGGCAGGCCGTTGGCCCGATCTTCGCGCGCGGCACCCCGAGCCGGGCGGCCTGGGTGGGATGCGCCGCTGGTCACCCGTCGACGGCTCATGAGCCCCGACGGGGCCAGGTCCGGACGGGCAGCGAACCCGACACGGATCCGGGCAGGGGGGGTGCCACGGGGCCGTCGAGGAGCGCGTGGACCTGGCTGCGCGCGATCAGGTTGACGCCGCTGACATGAGTGAGGTGCGGGAGCCGGCCGGCGGCCAGCAGGCGGCGAACCGTCGTCGTCGACGTGTCCAGGATCTGGGCCGCCTCGTGGACGGTGACCCAGTACGAGTCGTCGTCGTCGAGGTGCGCGCGCCAGCGGTAGTGCCGGCGCGCCGCGGCCTCGACCTCACCGGGCGTGACCGGTCGGCCACGCATCACGGTCCGGAACTCGTCCTCGTCACAGCCGAGGACCGAGAGGGGGTCGAATCCGAGTCCGGTCATCGCACGCTCCAGGGTCCGGCTCCATCCAGCCACACGACGCTCCGTGAAGTACAGGGACCAAGGTCCCGTTCGGTGCGTGTGCCGGTCACAGCTCCGGCGCTCGGGGCAATACCCCAAGGGCGGAGGAGCATGCGCCCTCACCCGCGTCGGCGAGCTCGATCTCCCGGTTCTGCTGCCGGGTCAGTTGCCGGTCATTTGCCGGGTCAACTGCCGGGTCGGCTGCGCCTTCCAGACGTCCGGCGCCGGATAGGGTGGCCCTCGCAATGGTGACGCAGGACAGGGCTCCGGGAGCAGGTGTGGTGACCACGCGCAACCGGGGCAGCAGCACGCAGGTGTGGACGCTGCCCAACCTGGTGAGCATGCTGCGCCTGCTCGGCGTGCCCCTCTTCCTCTGGCTCGTGCTCGGCCCGCACGCCGACCTCCCGGCGATCGGCGTGCTCATGGTCGCGGGCGTCACCGACTGGCTCGACGGCTTTCTCGCCCGTCGGCTGGGCCAGTACTCCCGGCTCGGCGAGCTCCTCGACCCCGTAGCGGACCGGCTCTACATCCTGGCCGTCGTGATCGGACTGGCCTGCCGCGACATCATCCCGTGGTGGGTCGCCGTGGTGCTGCCGGCGAGGGACGCCTTCTTGTGGACGCTGGTGCCGTTCCTGCGCACCCGTGGCTACAACGCGCTCCCCGTCCACTTCCTCGGCAAGGCGGCCACCTTCAACCTCCTCTACGCCTTCCCCCTGCTGCTCCTCGGCGACGGCCGGGGCGTCGTCGCCGAGATGGCGCTCGTCTTCGGCTGGGCCTTCGCGATCTGGGGCATCGGCCTCTACTGGTGGGCCGGGCTGCTCTATGCCTGGCAGGTCCGCACCCTGCTCGCCACCACCGAGAAACCCGGACGCAGCATCGATGTCGGTTAGGCCGCCACCCCAGGTCACGATGGGCCTGCTCGACTACCTCAACACGCACACCTATGACGAGGACTACGAGATCGCTGCCGGGCGGCGGCGCACGCGCGGTGCACCGACCAGACCGTGGGTGGCGCGAGGCGCGCTCGTCGGCCTCGTCCTCCTGGCCTTCGCGCTGTTGGTGGTGACGGCCGGCACGCAGACCAGCCGGAACGCGCTCGCGCTCTCCGACGAGCGCAAGGATCTCATCGGCCAGATCAACGCCGGCAAGGCGTCGCTCGACCACGTGCAGCAGCGGGTCGACGCGACGCAGGCCGAGAACCGGCAGCTCAGCCACCAGGTGCAGGCCGACGAGGCGCAGGCGCATGACCTGCTGACCCGGGTCCGCCGGCTCTCGATCTCAGCGGGCACCACCCGCGTGCGCGGCCCCGGGCTCAGCGTCGTGGTCGACGACGCTCCCGGCGCCGGCAGCAATCCCCGCGACGAGGTGCTCGACTCCGACCTGCAGCAGCTGGTGAACGGGCTCTGGCAGGCAGGCGCCGAGGCGATCGCGATCAACGGGCAGCGGCTCACCAACCTGTCCGCGATCCGTCGTGCCGGTAGCGCCATCACCGTCAACGACAACTCCCTGGCCCGGCCCTACCGGGTCCTGGCGATCGGTGATCCCGACACCCTGCCGGCGCGGTTCGCGGAAACCGGGGGCGGCCAGACATGGTTTGATCTGCAGCAGCAGGTGGGCCTCCGGTTCCAGATGCACATCCGGTCATCGCTCACCCTGCCCCGGGCCGGCACCCCGCTGCGCTACGCCCGACCCGAACACGTGGGAGGCAATCCGTGATCGCCATCGCCGGCCTGGTCATCGGCATCGTCATCGGCCTGGTGCTGCAGCCCGACGTGCCACTGTGGGCCGAGCCCTACCTGCCGATAGCCGTGGTCGCCGCCATGGACGCCGTCTTCGGTGCGCTGCGGGCCTTCCTCGACGGCATCTTCGACGACAAGGTGTTCGTGGTCTCCTTCATCAGCAACGTGCTGATCGCCGCACTCATCGTCTTCCTCGGCGACAAGCTGGGCGTGGGCGCCCAGCTCTCCACCGGTGTGGTGGTCGTCCTGGGCATCCGGATCTTCTCCAACGTCGCCGCGATCCGGCGACACCTCTTCCACGCCTGAGCCGTGTGATGACCTCCGCCGGTAGCCAGCGACCCCCTGGGCAGGACGCGCCCCAGGACGAGCACGCAAGCGGAGGCGCCTGGGACCGGATCTGGCACGCGATCCGCCGGCCCTCCCGCGGCCAGTTCGTCGCCGCCGTGCTGCTCGCCGCGCTCGCGTTCGCCGCGGTCACCCAGGTGCGCCTCACCGGGGGGAACGACAAGTACGCCGGCATGCGTCAAGCCGACCTGGTGCAGGTGCTCAACGGCCTCTCCACGACCGCGCGACGGGCCGAGGCCGACCTCACCCGCGCGGAGCAGACGCGCAACTCGCTGCGTGACCGCAGCCAACGGCGCACGGCGGCGCTGCAGCAGGCGCGCACGGAGCTGGCCGGCCTCGGCATCCTGGCCGGCACCACCCCCGCCACCGGCCCGGGCATCGAGGTGACCGTGACCGAGAAGCCCGGACGCCACCTCAAGGTCACCGACCTGCTCGACGGCATCGAGGAGCTCCGCGACGCCGGTGCGGAGGCGATGCAGCTCAACGACCGCGTCCGGGTGATCGCGCAGACCGCCTTCGCGGATGCCCAGGGCGGCCTCGCCGTGGACGGCCGGGTGCTGAAGCCGCCGTACACGATCGACGTCATCGGGAATCCCGGCACCCTCTCCCGGGCGCTGAGCTTCCCGGGTGGCTTCACCGACGGCGTCCATTACGACGGCGGGGCGGTCAGCGTCCGCAGGCTCGCCACGGTCCAGATCACCGTCACGCGCGCACCGGTGTCGCCGAAGTATGCCCACATCGTTGGCGGCCGGTGACCTGCGCCGGTAGGTTGCAGCCATGTTCCCAAGCGACCTGAAGTACACGGCGGAGCACGAGTGGATCCGCGAGCCGGGCGGCCAGCCCGGCTCGGTGCGCATCGGAATCACCGACTACGCCCAGGAGCAGCTCGGCGACATCGTCTACGTCCAGCTCCCGGACGTGGGGGAGCAGGTGAGCGCCGGCACCCCGGTGGGCGAGCTGGAGTCCACCAAGTCGGTCAGTGACGTCTACGCACCCGTCTCCGGGGAGGTGGTGGCCCGCAACGAGGCCCTCGACGCGACTCCGGAGCTGGTGAACACCGACCCGTACGGCGACGGCTGGCTCTTCGAGGTCGCCGGCTCCGGTGAGGCGGCCGACCTGCTCGATGCGGACGCCTACGCGCAGCTGACCGAGTCCTCCTGAATCCAACCGGGCTGATCCAACCGGGCTGATCCAACCGGGCCGATCCGGTCGGCCCCGCTCGCCGGAACGGTTTGCCTGCTCCGGCATCGCTGGTAGGTTGCAGGCACAACCGTGAACCTCCAGTGACGGTTGAAGGTTGCACCGAACGCCGAGGTGGGAGGCCGACATGCAGAGTTGCCCGCAGTGCGGGAGCCAGAACACAGACGATGCCCGTTTCTGCTCCCAGTGCGGCCAGCGCCTGTCCAACGACGGGTCGGCCGTCCCCGAGGGCACGCCGTCCGAGACGACCGCGACCATCAGCTTCGGAGCTCCGGCGAAGGCGGAGCAGGAGGACCGCGAGGGACTCAACGAGGCCGACGCCGCAGCCGTGGACGCCCTGCCCGCGGGCAGCGCCCTCCTGGTCGTCCGACGTGGCCCGGGGGCCGGCAGCCGCTACCTTCTCGACACCGACGTGGTCACCGCCGGGCGCCATCCCGACAGCGACATCTTCCTCGACGACATCACCGTCTCCCGCCGACACGTCGAGTTCCGTCGTGAGCCCGGGGGCTACCACGTGCACGACGTCGGCAGCCTCAACGGCACCTACGTCAACCGGGACCGGATCGACGAGGTCAGCCTGCAGAACGGCGACGAGGTCCGCATCGGCAAGTTCCGGCTGATCTACTTCGCCAGCGACACCGGCGGTCGGTGAGGCGGGTCCGGTGAGGCAGGCGGCACCCCGCAAGACCATCGGCCAGGCCCTGGCCGACCTCCGGGCAGAGTTCCCCGACGCCGACATCAAGGAGTCCAAGGTCCGGTTCCTGGAGGCAGAAGGACTCGTCGAGCCGGAGCGGACCCCGTCGGGCTACCGGAAGTACTCCACCGCGGACATGGAGCGGCTGCGCTACATCATCCGGATGCAGCGCGAGCACTACCTCCCCCTCAAGGTCATCAAGGAGCACCTCGACGCGATCGACCGTGGCCTCGAGCCGCCGGCCGAAGGGGGGACGCCACGGGTCCCGCGCGTCGTCCTGGCCGACGGCTCGCCGGGCCCCGAGCTCTTTCGCGCGGAGCGCTCCGACGTGCGCATCTCGCGCCGGGAGCTGGTCAAGACCGCGCAGATCACCGAGGAGCTGCTCGCACAGCTCGAGGCCTACGGCCTGGTGCATCCCCGACCGGGCACCAAGCACTACGACGGGGACGCGCTGGTGGTCGCGCAGGCAGCCGGCGCGCTGGCGGCCTTCGGCCTGGAGCCGCGCCACCTGCGCGCCTTCCGGACCGCAGCGGACCGCGAGGTCGGCCTCGTGGAGCAGGTGGTCGCCCCCATCCGGCGCAGCCGGGAGCAGGGCGCAGAGGGACGCGCTGACCAGGCGATCGAGGAGATCGCCGCGCTCTCGGTGCGCCTGCACGCCGCGCTGGTCAGAGCCGGGCTGCGCTCGCTGCGCTGAGACGATGCCCGTCCGCGGCCGGTCCGCGGCCGGTCCGATGACGGTCCGATGACGAGGCACCGGCCGCGGGTAGGCTGTCGATTGTGCGCGAACTAGAGGTCGTCGGGGTCCGGGTGGAGATGCCCTCCAACACGCCGATCGTGCTGCTGCGGGAGAGCGAGGGCGACCGCTACCTCCCCATCTGGATCGGCGCCGTCGAGGCCACCGCGATCGCCTTCGCCCAGCAGGGTGTCGTCCCGCCGCGACCGCTCACCCACGACCTGCTCAAGGACGTGCTGGAGGCCACCGGCAACGACCTCGCCGAGATCCGGATCACCGAGGTCCGCGACGGTGTCTTCTACGCCAGCCTCGTGCTCGGCTCCGGCGTGCTGGTCAGCGCCCGTCCCTCGGACTCGATCGCACTGGCACTGCGCACCGGCTCCCGGATCCTGTGCACCGAGGAGCTCCTCGACGAGGCCGGCATCCCCGTGCCCGACGACGAGCAGGAGGACGAGGTCGAGAAGTTCCGCGAGTTCCTCGACAACGTGACCCCCGAGGACTTCGAGTCCTGATCTTCCCGCAGAACCCTCACCCTAAAGTGAAGGTTGAAGGTTGCCGACACGCCGGACCATGTCTTTGACCAACCCTCGAGGGCAGGTTTACGGTCAGTGATGTCTCCGCTGTAACTCCACGGATGGGATCTGCGACCAGAAAGCAGCCCCTCCACCCTTTCCCGGGGGTTACGCTCAGCGGAGGGGAGACTCATCGGAGGTCGTAGTGACGAACATCGGAGACGGCGTCGGCACCAGCCACGCCGGGCACGACGCCGGGGCCCAGGAGGCCGCCGTCACCGCGGAGGAGCAGGGGCTGCTCTTCGACGACGACGTCTCCCCGCTGCCTGACGACCTGGGCTACCGCGGCCCCACCGCGTGCAACGCGGCCGGGATCACCTACCGCCAGCTGGACTACTGGGCCCGCACCGGCCTCGTCGAGCCGACCGTGCGCGGCGCCACCGGATCGGGCACGCAGCGCCTCTACAGCTTCCGCGACATCCTGCTTCTCAAGGTGATCAAGAGCCTGCTCGACGCCGGCATCTCGCTGCAGCAGATCCGCTCCGCCGTCGCCCACCTGCGGGCCCGGGGCACCGACGACCTCACCCGGGTGACGCTGATGAGCGACGGCGCCACCGTCTACGAGTGCACCAGCAACGACGAGGTGATCGACCTCCTCCAAGGGGGCCAGGGCGTGTTCGGGATCGCCATCGGGGGCGTCTGGCGCGAGATCGAGGGCTCCCTCGCCGAGCTGCCGTCCGAGCGCACCACCGGGCTCATCGGAGAGGACGGCCACGACGAGCTCGCGGCCCGACGGAAGGCCCGGCTGACCGGCTGAGCGCTCGAGAGAGCATGACCAGCCCCGGCCCCGCGACTGCGGACGCCGGGGCTGGTAGTTTCGGAGGTGCCGACGATCCCGCGCGGGAGAGCCCGGTGACGGCCCTGGTCGTCGTTCGGGCGCCGAAGGGGCAACTCCTCCCCGGAACCTCTCAGGCGCAAGGACTGCGCGGACCAGGCGACTCTGGAGGGCAATCCTGCCCGACTGAGGGGGAGGCGACCCGAGGCCGGGCCGGACGACGGGTCCGGTCCGGAGGACAAGCACCCAGGGAGCCTCATGACCGAGACCTTCGCCGCCCGGCACATCGGACCTGACGACCAGCAGGTCGCGACCATGCTCGAGGAGGTGGGCTTCGGCTCCCTCGAGGAGCTGATGGCGGCCGCCGTGCCGTCCGCCATCCGCTGGGACAAGCCGCTCGACCTGCCCCCGGCGCTCACCGAGCAGCAGGCCGCCCGGGCGCTGCGGGCCCTGGCCGGGCGCAATCACGCGCTCGAGCCGATGATCGGCCTCGGCTACCACGCCACGATCACGCCACCGGTGATCCGGCGCAACGTGCTGGAGGACCCGTCGTGGTACACCGCCTACACGCCCTACCAGCCCGAGATCAGCCAGGGCCGCCTCGAGGCGCTGCTGAACTTCCAGACCGTGGTCGCCGACCTCACCGGACTGGCCATCGCCAACGCCTCGCTGCTCGACGAGGCCACCGCCGCGGCCGAGGCGATGACGTTGGTACGACGGGGCAACCGCCGGGCGTCCGGTCCGTTCGTGGTCGACGCGGACGCCCTTCCCCAGACGATCGAGGTGATCCGCACCCGCGCCCGGGCGATGGGCATCGAGGTGGTCGTCGCGGACCTCTCCGACGGGCTGCCCGAGGGCGAGCTGGGCGGCGTGCTGGTGCAGTACCCCGGCGCCTCCGGACGCCTGTGGGACCCGCGGGCCGTGATCGGCGCGGCCCACGATCGGGACGCCCTCGTCGTCGTGGCCGCCGACCTGCTGGCGCTGACGCTGCTCGAGGCTCCCGGCACCATGGGCGCCGACGTGGCCGTGGGTTCGAGCCAGCGGTTCGGCGTCCCGTTGTTCTACGGCGGCCCGCACGCCGGCTTCATGGCGGTGCGCGAGGGCCTCGAGCGGCACCTGCCGGGCCGGCTCGTGGGTGTCTCGGTGGACGCGGCTGGGCGGCCGGGCTACCGCCTGGCACTGCAGACCCGGGAACAGCACATCCGGCGTGACAAGGCGACGTCCAACATCTGCACCGCCCAGGTGCTGCTGGCCGTCGTCGCCGGCATGTACGCCGTCTACCACGGCCCCGACGGCTTGCGGGCCATCGCCGAGCGCGTCCACCACGAGGCCGGCCGGCTGGCCGGTCTGCTGCAGGGCCAGGGCGTCGAGGTCGTGCACGACGCCTTCTTCGACACGGTCCTCGCCCACGTGCCCGGACGGGCAGCCGAGGTGGTCGGACGCGCCCGGGAGCGCGGCGTGCACCTGCGGCTGGTCGACGACGACCACGTCGGCATCAGCGTGGGGGAGAGCTTCGACGAGAAGGCCCGGGGCGCGGTGCTGGACGCCTTCGTGCCCGACCTCGCCGGTGACGTCGGCGCGAGCCACGGCGATGCCCTGCCCGTCGAGCTGCGCCGGACTACCGACTTCCTGACCCACGAGGTCTTCCATGCCCACCACTCCGAGACGTCGATGCTTCGCTACCTGCGCCGGCTGTCCGCGCGCGACTACGCCCTGGACCGGGGCATGATCCCGCTCGGGTCGTGCACGATGAAGCTCAACGCCACCACGGAGATGGAGCCGATCTCCCTGCCCGGCTTCGCCGACCTGCATCCGTTGGTCCCGGCGGAGGACGCCGAGGGCTACCGCGAGGTCGTGCGCCAGCTGGAGGACTGGCTGGCGGAGGTGACCGGCTACGACCAGGTCTCCCTGCAGCCCAACGCCGGCTCCCAGGGAGAGCTCGCCGGGCTGCTGGCGATCCGGGGCTACCACGCGGCCAACGGTCGGCCGCAGCGCAACGTCTGCTTGATCCCTGCGTCCGCGCACGGCACCAACGCTGCCTCCGCGGTGATGGCCGGGATGCGGGTGGTGGTGGTGAAGTCGGCCGAGGACGGCGCGATCGACCTCGAGGACCTGCGCGGCCAGTGCGCGGCCCACCGCGACGACCTGGCAGCGATCATGGTCACCTACCCCTCCACGCACGGCGCCTACGAGGACACCATCGGGACGCTCTGCGACGTCGTCCACGAGCACGGTGGCCAGGTCTACGTCGACGGCGCCAACCTCAACGCGCTGCTCGGGCACGCCAAGCCCGGTGGCTTCGGCGGTGACGTCTCGCACCTCAACCTGCACAAGACCTTCTGCATCCCGCACGGTGGCGGCGGTCCGGGGGTCGGTCCCGTTGCGGTGCGGTCGCACCTCGCTCCCTACCTCCCGAGCCACGCGATGCACCCCGACCCTGAGCGTCGCGACGGGATCGGCCCCGTCAGCGCCGCGCCGTACGGATCGGCCGGCATCCTGCCGATCTCCTGGGCCTACATCGCGATGATGGGGGCCGACGGGCTGACGCGGGCCACCTCGGTGGCCGTGCTGGCCGCCAACTACGTGGCCGCCCGGCTCGGGGACCACTTCCCGGTTCTCTATCGCGGCCACAACGACCTGGTGGCTCACGAGTGCATCCTGGACCTGCGCGCGCTGACCAAGCGCACCGGCGTCACCGTCGACGACGTCGCCAAGCGGCTGGTCGACTACGGCTTCCACGCACCCACGATGAGCTTCCCGGTGGCCGGCACGCTGATGGTCGAGCCCACCGAGTCGGAGGACCTCGCCGAGCTCGACCGCTTCTGCGACGCGATGGTCGCGATCCGCGGCGAGATCGAGAAGGTTGCGACGGGGGAGTGGGAGCTTGAGCGCTCGCCGCTGCGAGGCGCGCCGCACACCGCCGAGGTGCTCACCCCCGAGCTCGGCTACGACGCGGCACTCGCTGTCTTCCCTACCGGCTTCGACCCCGACAAGTACTGGCCGCCGGTGCGACGCATCGACCAGACGTACGGCGACCGCCACCTGATCTGCTCGTGCCCGCCGCCGGAAGCGTTCGCCGACTGATGCCGGCCAACCACCCCGACCTGCCGGTCCAGCACTTCCGCGGCCGCGACGGCGTGCAGCTGGCCTACCGGGAGGTCGGCGAGGGCCGACTGCTGGTGCTGATCCACGGGTTCGTCTCCACCGGCTACGTCAACTGGGTCAAGTACGGGCACGCCGCGCTGCTCGCCGGTGCGGGCTACCGGGTGGTGATGCCGGACCTGCGCGGCCACGGTGACTCTGCGCGTCCGCACGACGCCGCCGCGTATCCACCGGACGTGATCACCGACGACGCCTTTGCGCTGCTCGACCACCTCGGCCTGGCCGCCGACGCGGACTTCGACCTGGGCGGCTACTCGCTGGGTGGGCGCACGACCGTGCGGATGCTGGTCCGCGGGTGCCGGCCGGCACGGGCAGTGGTCGCCGGCATGGGCCTGGACAACATCACCAGCACGGGCCGGAGCACCGGGTGGTTCCGGCACCTGCTGACCAGCTACGGCACCTTCGAGCACGCTGACCCGGAGTTCATGGCCCAGGCCTTCCTCAAGACGGTTGGGGGCGACCCCCAGGCGCTGCTGCGCGTGATCGAGACCAGCGTGGACACCCCCGAGGGGCAGATCGCGAAGGTCGAGGTGCCGACCTTGGTGCTGATGGGCGAGCAGGACGCCGATCACGGCTCCGCGGCGGACCTGGCGGCGCTGCTGCCGCACGGCACCTGCCGGAGCGTCCCCGGGTCGCACATGGGGGCCGTGGCGCAGCCCCAGCTCGGTCAGGCGATCGCCGACTGGCTGGGGCCGGCGGACGCCCGTGGCTGAACCGGGCGCCGCACGGCGGGCCGCCGTCGAGCGCGCGCAGCACGACGGCAGGCTGCCGTCCCTGGTCGCGGGCGTGCTCGAGGGCGGCAAGCTGGCCTGGACGGGATCGGCCGGGTCGCCGACCGGCCCTGACGTGCAGTACCGGATCGGCTCGATCACCAAGACGATGACGGCCGTCCTCGTACTGCAGTGCGTGCACGAGGGCCTGGCAGTGCTCGACGACCCGGTCGGGCGGTTCCTCCCGGAGACCGGTTACCGCGACGCGACGCTGCGGGCGCTGCTCTCGCACGGTTCGGGGATGCAGAGCGAGCCGGTGGGGCCCTGGTGGGAGCGGTCGGCCGCGAGCGACATCGCCACCCTACTGAAGGCCAACGACGGCTCCGGCGCGGTTGCCGGCCCGGGGGAGTTCTTCCACTACAGCAACCTGGGCTACGCGCTGCTCGGCGAGGTCGTCGCCCGCCTGCGCGGTGCCCCCTGGTGGGAGCTGGTCGGTGAGCGCCTGCTCGCACCGCTGGGCATGGGCCGGACCTCCTACGGCCCCCGGACCCCGCACGCGCAAGGGCACAGCGTGGACCACTTCACCGGTGTGCTGGCCGACGAGCCGCACACCGACACCGGGGCGATGGCCCCGGCCGGCCAGCTGTGGAGCACCGTCGAGGACCTCGCCCGGTGGGCCGCCTTCCTCACCGCCGGCGGCGACCACGTGCTGCCGACGGCGCTGCTGCGTGAAGCCGCCCGCGCCGTGCCACCGGCGGACGACTACGGCCTCGGCCTGCGGCTGCTCGCGTACGACGGCCACTGGCTCGTGGGCCACACCGGCACGATGCCGGGGTTCCAGGCGTCGCTGTTCGCGGACCCGCGCACCGGCGACGGCGTGGTGGCGCTGACCGACGCCACCACCGGCTTCGACCCGTTCGCCCTGACACCGGCACTCCTCGGCGGCCGGGCCACCACCGGGGGAGCCGTGACCCCCTGGCGTCCCACGCGCGCGGTGCCCCCGCTGGTCGCCGAGATCGTGGGGCTCTGGTTCTGGGGCAACACCGCGCTCGAGCTGCGCTGGAGCAACGACCGGCTGGAGCTGCGCAACCTGGCCACGCACACCGTCTCCGACGCGTTCGGCGTCGACGGGGAGCGGGTCGTCGGGACGGCCGGCTACCACCGGGGGGAGACGCTGCACGTCGTCCGTCGCGCCGACGGCTCCGTGGGCCACCTCGTGTGCGCGACGTTCGTCTACACGCGGACTGCCTACGACCCGCAGGCGCCGATCCCCGGCCGTTGACGCTCGCAGGCCGGTGCAGTCAGAGGGCCTGCGACACCGAGCTCATGTTGAAGTCTGGGACACGCAGTGCCGGTGTCGCCGTACGGCTGAAGTAGTCGTCGCCCCACTCCCGGGAGAAGCTCGGCACGGTCGCGGAGGCGCCCGTGAACCGCCGCAGCAGGTCCACCGGGCTCTCGTTGAACCGGAAGTTGTTGACGACGCCGGTGATCTCGCCGCCCTCGACGCGGTAGACGCCGTCGCGGGTCAGGCCGGTCAGCAACAGGGTCTCGGGGTCGACCTCGCGGATGTACCACAGGCAGGTGAGCAGCAGCCCGTCACCAAGGCCCGCGACCAGCTCCGTCTCGTCGTCGCTGCCGCCGACATCGAGGACGAGGTTGTCGATGGCAGGCGTGACCGGCTGGCCGGTCATCCGCGCCGTGTGGCGAGTCTGGACCAGGGCGGTCAGGATGCCGTCAGCGATCCAGTCGGTGCGCGCCAGGGGCAGCCCGTTGTCGTAGACGCTGGACGTGTTCGACGAGTAGCTCGCGGCCACGAACGGGGCGGACTGGAGGCCCTGGTGGGCCGGGTCGGAGAAGAGGTGCACTCCTTGACGGACGATCTGCTCGCCGATCCGGGTGCCACCGCCGTGGTGGGAGTAGACCGACTGGCCCTCGTGGGCGACCCGGGCACCGGCGCTCCAGTAGGCGTCGATCATCAGGTCCGCGACGGCGGTCGGCGGCAGCACCGTGTCGTAGCGTCCCGCCGGCAGCTCGACACGCCGGCCGGCCCAGCCCAGGCGAGTGGCGACCTGTGCTGCCATCGCGTGCGCGTCGACGTCGCGGAAGTCACGGGTGGCGCCCCCGACCCAGGCACTGGTGGTCAGGTCGGCAGTCTTCCCGGTGCACCCGTAGTGCCCGGTCGGCTGGACGTGGCGCAGGCGCAGGCCCGTCGACGAGCCCAGGTAGGTCGTGGCCATCTCGTGGTTGACGAAGCCGTAGAGGACTCGACCGGCGCGTTCTGCGTCGTCGAGGGCGCCGCCCAGGGCGCGGGCGAAGTCGGTGTAGACGCCGATCGTCGTCTCCGCCGGCGGATCTTCCCAGTCGTCGGCTGCGCCGCCCTCGACGAGCTCGGCGAAGTCCTCGGCGTCCTCCTCGGCTGCCGCTGCCGCGTCGGCAGCCTCGACCAGCGCCTGGACCTGCGCGATCGAGGCAGCAGTGCCGCTGACCGACGCGTTGGCCCGGCCCTGGAAGGCGATCACGGTGACGTGCATGGCGCGCATGGCGCCATTGGTGGTCAAGGTGTTGTTGGCCCAGCGCAGGTTGGCGCTGGAGGTCTCCTCCACGATCGCGATGCAGCGGTCGGACCGGGCCGCGGACAGGGCGGCCTCGACCAGCCGCTGGGGAGTCGGGTCGGTCATCAGTGCGCTCCGGCTTCGTCGTTGGTGTTCAGGATCCGGATGTCGCGGAAGAGCGCGCTCGGGCACCCGTGGCTGACCGAGGCGACCTGGCCGGGCTGCGCCTTCCCGCAGTTGAAGGCCCCGCCCAGCTCGTAGGTCTGCGGTCCGCCGACGGCCTCCATGGCGCCCCAGAAGTCGGTCGTGGTCGCCTGGTAGGCGACGTCGCGGAGCATCCCCTTGAGCTCGCCGTCCTCGATGCGATAGAACCGTTGGCCCGTGAACTGGAAGTTGTAGCGCTGCATGTCGATCGACCAGGACCGGTCCCCGATGACGTAGATGCCGCGCTCGACCCGGCCGACCAGCCCGTCGGTGTCGGGTCCGTCCGGCGCCGGCTGCAGGGAGACGTTGGCCATCCGCTGGATGGGGATGTGCCCCGGTGAGTCGGCGTAGGCGCAGCCGTTGGAGCGACCGCCGTTCAGCGCGGCTCCCTCGCTGTGGGCCATCGCACGGTCGAGCTGGTAGCCGACCAGGATGCCGTCCTTGACGATGTCCCAGCGCTGGGTCTCGACGCCCTCGTCGTCGTAGCCGATCGTCGCCAGTCCGTGCGGGGTGGTGCGGTCGCCGGTCACGTGCATCACCGGTGAGCCGTACTGCAGGCTGCCGAGCTTGTCAGGAGTGGCGAAGGAGGTGCCCGCGTAGTTCGCCTCGTAGCCCAGCGCCCGATCGAGCTCGGTGGCGTGGCCGATGGACTCGTGGATGGTCAGCCAGAGGTTCGAGGGGTGCACCACCAGGTCGTAGCGTCCTGCGGTCACGCTCGGGGCGGCGAGCTTCTCGCGCAGGAGAGCCGGCAGCTGCGCCAGCTCGGACTCGAAGTCGAAGGTGTCGCCGAGGAGGTACTCCCAGCCGCGTGCGACCGGGGGCGCGATCGTGCGCATCGAGTCGAAGTGGCCGGTGGCAGCGCTGGTGCCGTAGGCCTCCAGGTGCGGCTCCAGCCGGACCCGCTGCTGAGTGGTGATGGTGCCGTTCAGGTCGGCGTAGAACTTGTTCTCCTGCACCTGCTGCAGGCCGCCGGCGGCGTGGTCGACGCCCTCGGCCTCGACCAGCCGGCGGGTCCAGCCCGAGAACAGCGCCGTCTTCTCCGGCAACGGCACGTCGAGCGGATTGACGTCGTACGACGACACCCAGGTCATGTCCTCGTGGACAGGCTCACCGGCCAGCACGACAGGGCGGCGGGTGATCGCCGCGGCCACCCGGGCCACGTCGAGCGCGGTCTCCGCCACGGCGGCTGCAGCGTCGGTGGTCAGCAGCACGCCGGAGGCGAAGCCCCACGCGCCGCCGTGCACCACGCGGACCGCGAAGCCGAGGTCCTCGGTGTCCTCGGCACCCTGGAGGTGGCCGTCGCGGACCGAGAAGTGCTGGTAGCGGACACGCTCGAACCGGAAGTCCGCATGGGTGGCGCCGCCGGCCTTCGCCCGGGCCAGCGCGGCCTCGGCCATCCGGCGGTAGGGGAGTGCGGTGAAGGATGGATCGACCTCGTGTGCTCCGGAGCCCATGGGGGGAACCTATCCAGTCGCGCCAGCGGATATCGGCGGGCCCTCAGCAGACGTGCCGGAGGCTGGACCCGGCACGGCCCTTGAGCACCTGCAGCTGCGTGGGGATCCGGTCGCGCATGTCGGCGACATGGCTGACCACGCCGACGACCCGACCGCGCTCGCGCAGCTGGTCGAGGGTCTCCATCACCTGCTCGAGCGTGTCTGCATCGAGCGATCCGAAGCCCTCGTCGACGAAGAGCGTGTCGATGTGAGTGCCCCCGGACTCCGCAGTCACGACGTCGGCCAGCCCGAGGGCGAGCGCGAGCGAGACCACGAACGTCTCACCGCCGGACAGGGTCACCGGGTCACGCCGCTCGTCGGTCCACTGGTCGGCGACCAGCAGGCTCAACCCGCCCCGGCGGTCACCCGCGGCACGCACGGCGGAGTGCTCCAGGACGTAGCGGCTGTCGGTCATCCCGGCAAGCCGCTCGTTGGCGGCCGCCACCACCTGCCCGAGCCGCGAGGACAGGACATAGGCAGAGAGCCGCATCTGGCGCGTGTTCTCGTTGCCCTTGCCCTCGACGAGCTCGGCGAGGCGCCGGACGGTGGAGTACTCCTCGCGGGCAGGGGCCCAGCGAGCCAGCACCTCGTCGAGCTCCCGGGACCGCTCCCGCAGGCGGATCAGCGCGCTCTCAGCCACGCGAAGGACTCCGGCAGCCTCGGTGTGGGCCAGGTCGGCCAGCTCGTGGGCCTCATCGAGGGCGGCGAGCGGAGGTAGGTCGGCGGCACCCGCAGCGACGACCTCGGGGTCCGCCAGCACCGCGTGGACCTCCTGCTCCCGGCGGTCACGGTCGCGCACCGCCTGCTCGAGCGCGGCCAGCTCCTCCCCGGGCAGGCGGGCAGCCAGCGCGGTGGCGGTGTCGTCGAAGCCGGCCGACGCTGCTGCGACCCCGATCCGCGCGACGGCATCAGTGTGGTGGCTGGCGCAGCGGTCCACCTCCGCCAGCGCCTGGCGCGCGGCTGCAGCCCGGCTGCGCAGCTCCTCGTGGCCGGCGATCACCTCCCGGAGGCCGTCGGCCCGGCCGCCCTCGCCGCCCAGCAGGTCGGCGAGCTCGGCGGACAGCCGGTGCACGGCCGTGGCCAGCTCCTCGGCGCGGGTGCGAGCCGCGGTCAGCTCGGCCTGCGAACCGGCGACCTCGCGGCCGAGGGCGGCGGCCTCCTCGTCGAGCACGGCCAGCTGTTGCTCGAGCCGGGCCAGCTCGCCCTCGGCCACGTGGCAGCGGTCCACCTCCGCGCGGGCCGCGGCCAGGTCGGCGGCCAGCTCGGCAGTTGGCCGGCCGGCGGTGATCTCGTGGGCAGCGGCCAGCCTGGCCTCGAGGCCGCGCACCCGGTCGCGGTGGGTCTCGAGCTCGACCTGGGCGTCGTCGGAGGCCTTGAGCGCGACCTGCTCGTCGGCGCGCGTCGGCGCACCCTCCGCCAGCTGGGCCGGAGCGGGGTGGTCCGGAGAACCGCAGACGGGGCACTGGCCGCCGACCACCATCGCGGCGGCGAGCTCGGCCGCCATGCCGTTGAGCCGCTGCTCGCGGACCTCGAGCCAGCACTCGCGCCTGGCCTGGGCGACGGCGAGCTGCCCGGCTTCCGCGGTGCGGGCGGCGGCGAGCTCGACGGACAACTGCTCGACCGACGTCGCCGCCTCGAGCTGCTCGGCCGACCGGACGGCCGCACCCTCGTGGACCGCGCGGCGCTCCGCGACCCGGCGCACCTCCGTCAGGTCGGTGACCAGCGAACTGCGCTGCTCGGGCAGCGTGGCGAGCCGCTCCCGGGAGTGCTCGAGCGACGCGACCAGGGCGTCGCATCGCTCCAGGCACCGGGCCCGCGCCTCCTGGGCCTCCTCGGCGCGCGGCAGGAACGCCCGGGCAGCGGCCGCCCCCCGACCGGCCTGCTCCTCCAGTGCGCCCAGGTCCTGGTCCCGGACGCTCTCCGGGTCGGAGCCCAGCGCGTGGGCCAGGGCCAGCAATGCCGCTGACGCCTGTGTGCGGGCCCCATCCAGCGAGCGTGCGGCATCCTCGACAACGGGCCCGAGGGCCGCGACCGGCGCAGCCCGGCGGGCAGCCGCCAGCCGGGTCCGCGACCGGTGCGCGTCCTCTTCGCTCCGGGCGAGTTGCTCCCGCTCGGCACGAGCGGCCTGCAGGCGTCGCACCAGCTCGGCCGTGCGGCGCCCCGTGACCAGGGTGGTCTCCGTGCGGGCGCGGACGGCGGCTGCCTCGGCGAGGTCGGTGGAGGCGGAACCGTGCCGGCCCACCGCAGAGTCGAGGAGCCCGTCGGCCCAGTCGCCGACGGCACCGGAGCTGGCCGCCTCGGTGAGGTCCTCGGGGTTCCACGAGTCGGGTGCGGCCACGCCACTGGCCTCGCTCAACCGGTGGACGACGCCGGCGACGGCCCCGTGGTGGCGCCGGTTGTCGCGCCCGAGCTGCAGGCGTCGCTCGGCGAACCAGCGCTCGACCTGCTCGAACCGAGCCGTCTGGAAGAGCTGGGTGAGCACCTTCTGCCGGTCCTCCGAGCTGGCCCGCAGGAACGCGTCGAACCGGCCCTGCGGCAGCAGCACCACCTGGCTGAACTGGCCGAGCGTCATGCCCAGCAGCCGGCCGACGAGCTGTCCGGCCTCGTCGAGCCGGTTCGTGCGCAGGGTCCACTCTCCGACCAGCTCCTCGACCAGCGCCCTGGCCGGCTCGGTCGTCGTGCCGGCGCCCCGCTTCTTCGGCCGCTGCCAGGCGGGGGAGCGGGTGAAGCGGAAGCGCCGATCGGCGACGGACATGTCGAGGACGACCCGCGGGGCGACGCCGTCAGCGGCGTGGTGGCTGCGCAGCTGCTTGGCCGTGGCCCTGGCCGAGGGCACGTCGCCGTACAACCCGAAGCAGACACCGTCGAGCACGGTCGTCTTGCCCGCGCCGGTGTCACCGCAGAGCAGGAAGACGCGCGCGTCGCTCAGCGCGTCGAAGTCGACCACCACGGTGTCGGCGAACGGGCCGAAGGCCGTCATCTCCAGTCGATGGAGCTGCATCAGGCCACCACACCCGGGTCGAGGTCCGCGTCATCACAGCAGGCGTCACAAGCGGCTCGGAGCAGCGCGGACTCCACGTCGTCGGCTGGACGCTCACGCAGGTCGCGGACGAAGTCGAGCGCAATCTCGTGGTCGCTGAGGCCGCCCCCCGTGCGCGCGGCCGGGACCCCGACCGGGCCGGCTCCCTCCGGCTCGAAGCCGAGCGACAGCACGTGCGGGAAGCGCCGCTCCAGCCGGAGCTTCGCCTGGGCAGGACGTACCGGGTCGGTCAGCACGGCCTGCACCCACGCCGACTCGGCAGCAGCGTGCCGAGGATCCTCGAGGAGGTCGTCGAGGTGGCCGCGCAGCCGAGCCAGCGGACGCGGCACCGGCGCCTCGGCGAACTCGGCCCCGATGAACCCACCGGCGTCGAGCTGCACCAGCCAGCAGCCCTTGCGATGGGAGGCCTCCGAGAACGAGTAAGCGAGGGGAGACCCGGAGTAGCGCAGCGCTGGGGCCAGCACGTGGCGGCCGTGGAGGTGACCGAGCGCGGTGTAGTCGATGCCCTCGAAGAGGCCCGCGGAGACGTGCTGGACGCCGCCCACGGAGATGTCGCGCTCGCTGTCGCTCGGCTGGCCGCCCGCCACGAAGGCGTGGGCCATCACCACCGACCTGGTCGCGGTGCGTCGGGCCAGGTCGGCGCGGACGCGTCGCAGGGCCTCGGTCATCGCAGCCTCGTGGCTGCGGGTGGGTAGGCCCCACGGCTCGCGCAGATGGTCGGGGTCGAGGTAGGGGAGTGCGTGCACCGCGACCGGGCCGTGCTGGTCCTCGAGCAGCACCGGGACACCCACGTCGCGGGCATGCGTGCGCACGTGGACGCCTGCGGCGTCGAGCAACCGGGAGGCGAAGCCCAACCGCTGGTGGGAGTCGTGGTTGCCGCTGGTCAGGACGACCCGGGCGCGCGAGTCGGCGAGCCGGACGAGAGCCTCCTCGGCCAGGGCAACGGCGTCCACCGGGGGCAGCGCCCTGTCGTAGACGTCACCGGAGACCAGCACCAGGTCGACCTGCTCGGCCGCCACCACCTCGAGCAGATGGTCGACGAAGGCGGCCTGGTGCGCGAGCATCCCGTGGCCGTGGAAGGAGCGGCCCAGGTGCCAGTCCGAGGTGTGGAGGATGCGCACAGGAGCACGCTAGGAGGGGCCACCGACAGAACTCGTCGTCACACGCCGATGCGGCTGCTTCCGGCATAGACGACGCACCGGTCCTCGCGGGTGAAGCCGACCATCGTGAGCCCCGCCTCCGTGGCGAGCTGGACAGCGAGCGAGCTCGGCGCCCCGACCGCGACCACCACGCCCACACCGGCGACCACGGCCTTCTGCACGAGCTCGAAGCCGATGCGTCCGCTGAGCACCAGCACCGGTGGCACCGGCAGTCCGGCCAGGTAGCGGCCACCGAGCGCCTTGTCCACCGCGTTGTGCCGGCCGACATCCTCCCGGACCACCACGCGGGTCCCGTCCGGCTCGAAGAGCCCGGCTGCGTGCAGGCCGCCGGTGCGGTCGAACCCGGGCTGCTCGACCCGGAGCGCCTCAGGCAGGTTGCGAACCACGTCGACGGGGACGCTGAGCTCGCGGTGGGCCCACGGGGGCGCCGGGAGCGAGGTGGCTACCGAGTCGCTGCCGCAGACGCCGCACGCAGAGCTGATCACCCTGGCCTCCGGTTCGAGCAGGGGCGGCCCGGACAGGTCGACGGTGACCACGTTGAACTCCTGCTCCGCCGCCAGCGCGACGTCGGTGCAGTAGCGCACCGCCTCGATGTCCTCCGGTCGGGCGATCCCCTCGTGGACCAGCCAGCCCGTGGCGAGCTCGAAGTCGTGCCCTGGGGTGCGCATGGTGATGCCGACCCGCCGGGCCGGCGCACCGGGGGAGGACAACCGGACCTCGAGCGGTTCCTCGGTGGCCAGTCGGTCCTCGTGCTCGATGCGCTGGTCACCGCGCAGCTCGGTGACTCGCACGCGCGTCGACGGCCCCGGCCGCCGAGCCAGGCTCACGAGTCGACCTTCCGGGCCGCGATCCGGCGGCGCACCTCGTCGCCGCAGTCGACCAGCCGGCGCCGCAGACCCGGGTCGATCGCCGGGTCCGCGCAGACGCGCGCGGTCGAGGCGAGGGTCTCCTCGCTCAGGGCGGTGATGGGGTAGAAGAACTGGCCCGTCGCCGCCAACGCCCACCCCGAGCGAACCCTCCCGGTGCCCACCACGTCGGCGAAGTAGCGCTCGGAGTACGGCGCGAGCAGCGAGGCCTGGCCCGGCTGCCACATCCCGAGCCCGATCATCTCGAGCTCGTAGTTGTTGGCCTCCACGGCGCCGGTGAAGCGCTCCCACGCCCACGCCTTGGCCTCCTCGTCGGCCAGCGCGGCCATGCACCAGGACCAGGCGTTGACCGCCGAGTCGGTGTGTCCCTGGTCGAGCTGCCCGGCGAGGAACGCACGGTCGATCGCGTCCAGGGCGGTCAGCCGCTTGACGAGCCGCCAGCGCAGGTCCTGGTCGAGCAGGGTGCCGTCCGGGAGGGCGCCGTCGAGCATGGCCCGGAGCTCGGCGGTCGAGGTCGCGGTGCCGATCAGGCCGTGCAGGGCAGCCAGCTGGGTGCCCGAGCCCGAGGCGGCCGTGCCCAGCCGGCGTCCGAAGGCGTCGTGCAGCCGCCCCGCGGCACCGGCGGGATCGGCGACGACGGCCAGCAGCTTCCCGCTGCCGGACAGGTCGCGCCGCTGCTCGGCGTCACCCCAGTGGGCCAGCGCGGTGAGCGCGGTGTCCTGCTCCTCGGACGGGATGCCGGCGCACATGAGGGAAAGGGCGCGCGACGGGGGAAGGGCGGCCTGGTGGACCGAGTTGCGCATGGCGTTCCACACGCTCGCGCACAGCATCGGGTCGGTCATGGTGGGCAGCAGGTCGTCGAGGGCTGCCAGGGTGGTCTCGTCGAAACCGACCTCCGCCCAGGTGCGCTCGAGGGGGTCCAGCAGCACCGGGGCGCCCCCGACGTCGACGGCCGCGCGGTCATCCGACAGCTGGACGGGCTGCAGCCGCCACTCGTGCCCGGACAGAACCGCGATGTCGATGGCGTGCGGCCGGGCGATCTCGCCCTGGGGCGCGTGGCGGACGACTTCGCCGCCGGTCCGGTCCAGCACCAGCGAGTCCATGCCGGAGGTCCGCAGCCAGGCCTGCGTCCAGCTCGACAGCTCGCCGGCTCCGGCCTGTTCCCACGACGCGAAGAGGTCGTCCATCGTGGCGTTGCCGAACCGGTGCCGTTCGAAGTGGTCACGCACGCCGCCGAGGAAGACGTCGTCGCCGACCCGAGCGGCCAGCTGACGCAGGGTCGCCGCGCCCTTGGCGTAGGAGATCCCGTCGAAGTCCTGCAGGGCCGAGAGCGCGTCGATCGCGCCGTTGCCAGCGACCGGATGGGTCGACGGCCGGGTGTCGGCGGCCAGGCCCCAGTTCTTGCGGGTCAGCGACGCCCAGGCCCAGGCGTCGGCGTAGTCCGTGGCCGCGGCGGTGACCCGGGTGCCGATGTACTCGGCGAACGACTCGTTGAGCCAGAGGTCGTCCCACCACCTGGGGGTGACCAGGTTGCCGAACCACTGGTGGGCCATCTCGTGGGCGATCGTCGTGGCGCGGGTGACCTGCTGGGCGCGGGTGACCCTCGAGGAGAAGACGTAGAGGTCCCGGAAGGTCACCAGTCCCGGGTTCTCCATCGCGCCCGCGTTGAACTCCGGCACGAAGGCCTGGTCGTACTTCCCGAAGGCGTACCGGACGCCGAAGAGGCGGTGCATCTCGTCGAAGCTCTGCCGGGTGACGCTGAGGATGTCCTCGGCCTGCTCCTCGAGGTGGCCCCCGAGGGACTGCCGGGCGAAAAGACGCAACGGGATGCCATCGTGCTCGTCCTCGACCGCGCGGTAGGGCCCCGCGAGCAGGGAGACGAAGTAGGTGGCGAGCGGCGCGCTCTCCTCGAACTCCCAGTGGCCGGGTGCCACCTCCTTGCCGTTCGCGTTGGCGGCGACCGTCCAGTCGTGGGGAGCCGTCACGTGGAAGGTGTACGGCGCCTTCAGGTCCGGCTGGTCGAAGCAGGCGAAGACCGTCGGTGCCGCGTCCATGAAGGACATCCCGTAGACGTATTCCCGACCGTCGGCCGGGTCGTGGGAGCGGTGCAGCCCCTCGCCGTCGTTGCGGAAGCGCATCGTGGCGTCGACCACCAGCTCGTGGTCACCGGCATCGAGGTCCAGCGGGTAGCGGCCCCGGTCGAGCCGAGCAGGGTCGAGCGCGGCGCCGTCCAGCTCGACGTGCTGCAGGTCCACCGGTCTCACGTCGAGGAAGGTGCTGCCGGCGGCGGAGCGGAAGCTGATCCGGGTGCGCGAGCCGAAGGTGCTCGGGTCGGTGGCGAGGTCCAGGGTGACGTCGTAGCCGACGGGGGAGAGGAGGTCGAACCGGTCCCGGGCCTCGGCCAGCTTCAGACTCTGCACGGCTCCAACCTACGGCGAGGACGCCGCAGGCACACGCCGGCTGGCGGCTGCTGGCACAGTGAGTGCATGACCCAGGAACCTGATCGCACGTCCTCGGACACCTTGCGCGCCGTCGAGCTGGTCCGGACGGGGAGGGCCCACTTCCAGGCCACCAACGTCCGGGGTGGCGTCCTGTCCATCGGCAGTGGCGAGGACACCGACTTCACGCCCGTCGAGCTGCTGCTGGCCGCGATCGCGGGCTGCTCGGGCGTCGACGTCGACCTGATCACCGGCAAGCGGGCACAGCCCGAGCGCTTCGAGGTGCGCGCCAGCGGGGACAAGATTCGCGACGAGCAGGGGAACCGGATGACCAACCTGCGGCTGGTCTTCGACGTCGCGTTCCCCGAAGGGGAGGAGGGCGATGCTGCGCGCGGCGTGCTGCCGCGGGCGATCGAGCAGAGCCGCGACCGGCTGTGCACGGTGAGCCGCACGGTCGCTGTCGCCAGCCCGGTCGAGATGGTCCGGCGGGACGCCGTCAGCTGACGGTCTTGACCACGACCGTCTCGTTGGGGGCGGTCATGCCGTTGCTGTCCGGAGGCGTGGCGCCCTTGCGCGCGATGTCCTGGACCACCTTCAGGCCGCTGGCGGTCATCCGCCCGAAGACCGTGTAGGAGTTGGCCAGCGGCGACTTCGCGTAGACGAGGAAGAACTGCGAGCCGTTGGTGTTGGGCCCGGCGTTGGCCATCGCCAGCGTGCCGGGCCCGTAGGTGCAGACCTCGCTGCCGCTCTGCACCTGGCACGGCTGGATCCGTGGGTCGTTCTGGTGCAGCTCGTCGGGGAAGACGTAGCCGGGGCCGCCAGCGCCCGTCGCCGTCGGATCGCCGCACTGGAGCACGTAGATCCCGGAGGTGGTCAGCCGGTGGCAGCGCGTGTTGTCGAAGTAGCCCTGCTTCGCCAGCGACACGAAGCTGTTGACGGTGCAGGGGGCCTCGGCGGCGTCGAGGCTGACCTTGATGTCCCCGCGGTTGGTGCTGATCGTCATCGTCCTCGGCAGGTTCTTCGGCGGTTTCACGGGCGGCAGCTTCACGGGGCGCGCGGCCTTGCTGCCGTCCTTGGTGTAGGTGCACTGCCCCTGCGCGGCGGCAGGCGTGCTCGAGGACGAGGCCGCTGCCGAGCCGCCACCGGTGGTCGAGCCGCCACTGGCGCCCTGGCCACCGCTGCTGCTGCCGCACGCGGCGAGCGCGAAGAGGGGGACGACGGCGAGGAGCGAGAGGAGCTTGCGAGTGGTCACGAGGCGCCATGCTAGGCAGGCACCCTGAGAGGAACCTTGGCGGCCTACTGCTCCTCGTGGGTGTCGGGGTCGCCCCCGAACAAGCGGCCGTCGGGTCGACCCAGCCCCGTGATCGCCGCCATCTCCTCCTCACTGAGCTCGAAGCCGAAGACGTCGAGGTTCTGGCGCTGCCGTTCGGGGGTCTTCGACTTCGGGACCGGCACGGCACCGAGCTGGACCTGCCAGCGCAGGATCACCTGGCCGGGAGAGACGCCGTACCTCCCCGCCGCCGCGCGCACCGCCGGCTCCTCGAACGGCGCCCGCCGCTTGCCCAGAGGGCTCCACGACTGGGTGCGGATGCCGAGCCGCTGGTTGGCCGCGCGCATCGGCTCCTGGGGGAAGAGCGGGTGCAGCTCGATCTGGTTCACCGCGGGTGTCACGCCGGTCTCCTCGACGATGCGCTGCAGGTGCGCCTCGGTGAAGTTCGAGACCCCGACGGTGGTGACCAGCCCTTCCTCCTGCAGGTCGACCAGCGCTCGCCAGGTCTCGGGGTAGAGGGCGTCGCTGGGGTTGGGCCAGTGGATCAGGTGCAGGTCGAGCCGGTCGAGACCGAGCCGCTCCAGGGACTCGTGCGTGGAGCGGACGGCGTCGTCGTACGCGTGGTGCCGCCCGGGGATCTTGCTGGTGACCCTGATCTCGTCGCGGGGGACGCCGGACGTCCGGATCGCGGCGCCGACCTCGCGCTCGTTGTCGTAGTTCACGGCCGTGTCGATCAGCCGGTAGCCGAGCTCCAGCGCGCTGAGGACCGCCTCCGTGGCATCCCGGCCCTTCATCGGCCAGGTGCCGAGGCCGATCGCGGGGATCGTGGTGCCGTCGTTCAGGGTGTACGCCGGGACGCTCATGGCCCGACCGTACCCAGCCGTCCCGGCCGCTGGCCCGCCGGTCGGGGTGGGCGCCGTCTGGCATCGTTTCCCCATGCGCGCCGTCAAGAACGCCGGGACCCTGGTGCTCGGCTGGGTGCTCGTGGTCGGCGGCCTGGCCGCACTGGTGCTCCCGGGCCCGGGGCTGCTCGCGCTCTTCGCCGGCCTGGCGCTGCTGTCCCAGCACTACGCGTGGGCGCGCAAGCGGGTGGAGCCCGTCAAGCGCGCGGCCTACCGCACCGCCGCCGACGGGGTGCAGACCTGGCCGCGCATCTGCATCTCGGTGCTCGGGGTGGGCTGCCTGCTCGGGTTGGGCGCCCTCTGGATCTGGCGGCCGGCGTCGCCCGACTGGTGGCCGCTGCGCGACAGCTGGTGGCTGCTCGGCGGCTGGGTCGCCGGCGCAACGCTGGTGTTCTCCGGGCTGGTCGCGCTCGCCCTGGTGGTCTACAGCTTCCGCCACTTCCGGGGTAGCGGTCAGCAAACTTGACATAATGTACCTTATCGGCGCTTCGCGAAAGCGGGGAGGCTGTGGAGCCCCTGCCGCCCGTCAAGGCTGGCCCCAGCGGCTCAGGAGTCGACGTACGCCGCCAGGTGCTCCCCGGTCAGGGTCGCGCGCGAGCTGACGATCTCTGCGGGCGTCCCCTCGAAGACGACCCGGCCGCCGCCGTGGCCGGCGCCGGGTCCGAGGTCGATGATCCAGTCGGCGTGCGCCATCACGGCCTGGTGGTGCTCGATGACGATCACCGACTTCCCGGTGTCGACCAGCCGGTCCAGCAGGCCGAGCAGGTTCTGCACGTCGGCGAGGTGCAGGCCCACGGTCGGCTCGTCCAGCACGTAGACCTCGCCCTTCTCGGCCATCTGGGCCGCCAGCTTCAGGCGCTGCCGCTCGCCGCCGGACAAGGTGGTGAGCGGCTGTCCCAGCTTGACATAACCCAACCCCACGTCTGACAGCCGCGCGAGCACCTTGTCTGCCGCCGGAGTCCTGGCCTCCCCGTCGGCGAAGAACGCCAGGGCCTCCTCCACGGACAGATCGAGGACCTCGGCGATCCCTGCCACCGAACGTGTACTCCAGCACCGCGGGCTGGAACCGCCTGCCCCCGCACTCCTCGCAGGGCGTCTCGACGGTGTCCATGATGCCGAGCTCGGTGTAGATCACGCCAGCGCCCTTGCAGCCGGGACACGCCCCCTCCGAGTTCGAGCTGAACAGCGCCGGCTTCACCCCATTGACCTTGGCGAAGGCCTTGCGGATCGGGTCGAGAAGGCCGGTGTAGGTGGCCGGGTTGCTGCGCCGCGACCCCTTGATCGCGCCCTGGTCGACGACCACGACGCCGTCCCGGTCCGTGATCGACCCCTGCACGAGCGAGCTCTTCCCGGACCCGGCGACCCCGGTCAGCACGCACAACACGCCCAGCGGGACGTCGACGTCGACGTCCCGCAGGTTGTGGGTGGACGCCCCGCGCACCTCGAGGGCGCCCTTCGGACTGCGGACGACGTCCTTGAGCCGGGCGCGGTCGTCCAGGTGCCTGCCGGTGACGGTGTCGCTGCCACGCAGCCCGTCCAGGTCTCCCTCGAAGCACACCGCGCCGCCGTCGGCACCGGCCCCTGGCCCGAGGTCGACCACGTGGTCGGCGATGGCGATGGTCTCCGGCTTGTGCTCGACGACGAGCACGGTGTTGCCCTTGTCGCGCAGCTGCACCAGCAGGTCGTTCAACCGCTGGATGTCGTGCGGGTGCAGGCCGATCGTGGGCTCGTCGAAGACGTACGTGATGGCGGTCAGCGAGGACCCGAGGTGGCGGATCATCTTGGTCCGCTGCGCCTCGCCACCGCTCAGCGTGCCTGCCGGGCGGTCCAGGCTGAGGTAGCCGAGGCCGATCTCGACGAACGCGTCCAGGAGCTGTTGCAGCCCGGTCAGCAGCGGCGCCACCGACGGCTCCACCAGGTCGCCGACCCACGTCGCCAGGTCACTGATCTGCATCGCGCACAGCTCGGCGATGTTCTGGCCGTTGATCCTGGACGACAACGCCGCCTTCGTCAGCCGGGTCCCGTCGCAGTCGGGACAGGTGTGGAACGCGATCGCCCGCTCCACGAACCGGCGGACGTGGGGCTGCATCGCCTCCACGTCCTTGGAGAGCATCGACTTCTGGATCCTCGGGAGCACGCCCTCGTAGGTGAGGTTGACGCCCTCGACCTTGATCTTCTCCGGCTCGCCGTGCAGCAACTTCGCGAGCTGCTTCTGCGTGAACTGCGCGATCGGCTTGTCC
>JAICXL010000003.1 GCA_025980475.1 Nocardioidaceae bacterium
CCTGCTCCCGCGGGGTGGTCTGGGCGAGCCCGGGGGTCCCAACCCCGACGGCGAAGACCCCGGCCCCGACAACCCCCCCGGGGGCTGATCCGTGTTGCTGCCGCCGTCTGGTGTGCTTCTTGCGTCGCCGACCAGCGGGCACGCGCCAGCCGTCAGGCACTCACGCGGCGCCGGCGCACGCCGAGGGCGATCGCGGCCCCGCCGCCGAGCACCAGCGCGCCGCCACCGGCGAGCAGGCCCACGTCGGGACCACCGGTGTTGGGCAGCGCGGACCCGCTCGTCGCGTGCCCGGCGCCGTGCGTCTCGCGCGGCAGCACCCGGATGTCGATCGTCTTGGTGAAGGTCTGGGTGCGCACCGCGACGCTGGTGCCACCGCCCGACGGGTTGGCGGAGACGCAGCTCACCCGCAGCGGAACCGTCGTGGGCCGGTGCACCGTGGGTGCGGTGAAGCGCATCCGGAACGTCTTGCCGGTGCCGGCGTCGGTCTGGCCCGCGAAGCGCGCGGTCCATGCGCACGGTTCGTTGAAGCTGCGCGCGTAGGCGCTGACGACGGCACCGCTGTGCACCGTCTGGGCGACCACGTGCACCGTGAAGCCTTGCTGTGGGTAGGCCTCGGCGGCTGTCCCGGTGGCGACCAGGCCGAACGCCGCGAGGGCGAAGACTCCGATCATTGCTGCGAGCTTCTTCATCCAGACTCCCCTGAGATTGTCGGACTCGGCTTGCATCATAGACATAACGAGCACGCAGCGGTCACCGGTTCTCGATTTGTTTCCCCGATGCACCCTTGGGGGGCGCGCGGTGCGATGATGCCGCAGCGCCCTCTGCACGACGTTCCCGACGACGAGGATCCACCATGAAGAAGCTCCTGCCCACCCTGGCTGCTGCCCTGCTGGTGGCGGCCACGGCTGCCGGCTGCGGCGGCGGCAGTGGCAACGGCTCCGGCAACGGCGGCCAGGGCCTCTCGTCGTCGGAGCAGAAGGCGGCCGACACGATGAGCAGCTACCTGGCGAAGAACGGCAAGGGCAGCATCTCGAAGAAGGACGCCCAGTGCATCGCCGAGGGCTGGGTCGGGCGCTCGGGGGTCGACAAGCTCAAGAAGAGCAAGGTGCTCACCGGCAGCGGCCAGGTCAACACCGCCAGCACCACCAAGATCACCCCCGCGCTGGCCAGCAACTATGCCGACGCGCTGCTCGACTGCATCGACTACGCCACCCTGCAGTCGCAGGCCGTCGCGAAGGTCAACCCGGCCGTCGACGCGAAGAAGATGGCCGGCTGCTTCGCCAAGGCGATGCCCAAGGCCGACGAGAAGAAGCTGCTGGTCTCCACGATGACCAACAACCCCGACCAGCAGCTGACCGCGAAGAACGCCCAGGCCATCCAGACGTGCCAGCAGAAGGCCCAGAAGTGAGAGCAGCGCTCGTGGCCGGTGGCCTGGCCGGGGTGCTGCTGCTCGCCGGGTGCGGCGGCCTCGACGCGCAGGAGACCAAGGCTGCGCACAGCCTCGCCGGCCAGCTGAGGGCCCAGCAGCTGACCGCCAAGGACGCCGACTGCGTCTCCCGCAAGTGGGTCGGCAACGTCGGCACCGACAAGCTGGTCAGCAGCGGGGTGCTCAACAACGACCTCACCGCCGATCCGCACAACAAGACCAAGCCTTCGAAGGCGGTGATCGTCGGGTTCGTCGACGGTTACTTCGACTGCGTCGACTACGGCCGGCTGGAGGCGATGAAGCTCAACGCAGCCCGGCCGAACCTGATCAACCAGCACCACTTCGCGGCCTGTGCCGACAAGATCAACCGGTCCGACGCCAAGCAGGCGATGATCGACGACCTGCTCCGCAAGACCACGAAGGTCTCGACGTCGGTCAACCACCAGCTGATCAGCTGCATCAGCTGACCCATCTGCCCGCGGTCAGCTGGCGACCACGGCCACGATCCGGGAGCGCACCTGCGGGTTCGTCCAGGCGGTGGCCGTGCGGGCGAGGCGGTAGCTCGACCAGAGCAGCATGGTCAGCGCGAGCAGGACGGTGAACCGCCAGTCGCCGAGCAGCGCCAGCCCGGAGAACACCATCCCGGTGACGGTCGTGGACAGCGCCAGCCGGGCGCTGTAGCCGACCATCACCACCGGCGGGGCCGGGGTGGCCCGGGCGCTGCGGAGGTCGACGGCGAAGGGGCGACGCACCGACCAGGTCATCGACGCCCGCACCACCTGGGCGGCAACCACGACCGTCGCGCACACCAGTGCCACCACCTCGTCGGCCGTCGGGGTGCCGGCACGCAGGGCCGCCAGCAGGATGGTGAGCCCGGCAGAGAACAGCAGCACCTCGTAGAGCACGACCACGCGGGAGATGAAGGCCAGGTTGGGCGACGCGGGCAGGCTGTCGCGCCACAGGGCGCCCCGGCCGTCGAGGCACCAGGTGTTCACGCCGAAGAGCAGCGCGCCGCCGGAGACGACCAGGCCGGGGAGGATCACGATCATCCGCCACTCCAGGTGGCCGGAGAAGGCGACCAGGCCGGGCATGAAGGCCAGCACGACGAGACCCCGTCGCAGCGGCACCGAGCGCCAGATCGCGGCGCGGTCGACCCGCAGCATCGCCACCAGGTCCGATCCGGGGTTGTTCCGGGCCGGCTGTACCCCCGACTCGAGCCGGAGCTCCTCGCGCTGGGTGCGGTGGAGGGCCCACCGGGCCGGCACGGCGCCGAGGACGACCACGACAGCGGTCGCCAGCACGGCCTCGAGCAGGAAGCGGGCGAGTGACCACCAGCTGCCTCCGGCCCCCCAGGCGGCGGCGAGCAGGATCCGCACCGTCGGGCTGCGGTCGAGGACGTCGGTGAGCTCATGGGTCAGGATCAGCGCGGCCAGGAGCAGGAAGAACGCCGCGGTGATGCCGCGGGCGATCCAGATGCCGTGCGGGCCCCGTCGTACCCACTCCAGCAGCCAGCCGGCCACCTGCGCGAGTGCGGTGGCCAACGCCAGCCAGACCAGCACCGGCAGCATCGACGCCCACAGGTGCGCCGGCCCGAGCACGTAGGCGGTGAGGCCGAGCAGCGCCCAGGCCTGCATCAGCCAGGCCACGTTGAGCGGCGCCATCAGCAGCGCACCGAAGTGGTCGGTGGTGGTGGACACCGGAAACGCGACGGCCTGGTCGCGGGGCACCAGCTCGCGGCCGCCGCCCGAGGCGCTCGCAGTCAGGATGGTCAGGAAGAGGAAGCCGAGGTAGAGCGAGGGCAGGATCGGCAGGAACTGGCCGACGTGCTCCTCGTGGAGGGCGCCGCGGAGATAGGCGGGGACCACGATCGCGGCCAGAGTCAGGGCGAGCACCACGCCTGCACCGACGCGCAACCGACGCCGGGACCGGGCCTCGAGGCTGGCGCCACGGAACCGCAGCACCGCGCGCAGGTCGTCGACGGACCGGTCCAGCTCAGTCCAGGAGAGCCCGGTAGGCAACTGCGCCCTCCTCCCCGACGAGCTCGGCGGCCGAGAGGCTGGCGACGGTGGATCCCCCGCGGAGCACCAGCGCGGTCTCACAGGCCTGCATCGCCAGGTCGCGCAGGTGGGTGGAGACCAGCACGCAGGCGCCGCGGGCGCGGGCGTCCGCAATCACCTCGAGAGTGGCCTCGACCCCGACCGGGTCGACGCCGTCGAAGGGCTCGTCGAGCAGCAGCACCGACGGCCGGTGGAAGCAGGCGAGGATCACCGACATCCGGCGGCCCATGCCGTGGCTGAAGCCGGCCGTGACCCGATGGGCGGCGGCACCGAGGTCGAAGCGCTCCAGCAGGTCGTGGGCCCGGTCCTCCCAGCCGTCGAGTCGACGCAGGCGGGCGGCCAGCTGCAGATGCTCCCAGGGGGTGGCACGCGGCACCAGGCCGCCGACGTCCGGGCAGTAGCCGATGGTGCGCTTGACCGCCAGCGGGTCCCGGCGGACGTCGATGCCGTCGACCAGCACGTCGCCGGAGGTCGGCGGGATCACCCCGGCCAGCACCCTCATCGTCGTGGACTTGCCGGCCCCGTTGCGGCCGAGCAGCGCCGTGGCCCGGCCGGCGTGGGCCTGCAGGTCGATGCCACGCACGGCGTCGACCGAGCCGAAGCGCACGCACAGGTCACGCACGTCGATGCGGGGGATCGACTGCTGGCCCTGGGTCACACCTCGATTGTTCCCGACCGCAAACCTCGGCGGGTCCGGAATGCGGCAGTTGGCCGGGTTCAGGCGGGGAAGAATTCCCCGTTCTCCGCCATCTCGACGAGCCGGTCCGGGGGCGCGAAGCGGTCGCCGTACCTCACGGCGAGCTCGCGGGCCCGAGCGACGAAGCCAGGCAGGCCCCGTCCTGCGGGGCCGTCGTAGCCCTGCATGAACTGCACGGTGCCGCCGGTCAGCGGCGGATACCCGATGCCCATGATCGAGCCGATGTTGGCCGCGGCCGCGGACTCGATGACACCCTCCTCGAAGCACCGGGCGGTCTCGAGCGCCTCGATGAAGAGGTAGCGGTCCTTGAGGTCGTCGATGCCGGCAGGCTCGGGCCTGCTCGGGAAGAGCTCGGCGAGCCCGGACCAGAGTCCCTGGCGCCGGCCGTTGTCGTCGTAGTCGTAGAAGCCGGCGCCGCGCAGCTTGCCGGGGCGACCCGCCTGGATCATCGTCTCGACGACCCGCGTGCCGGGGTGCGCGACGTAGCCGTCGCCCTCCGCCTCGGCGGTGGCCTTGGCGATCTTCGCCATCAGCTCGAGGTTGAGCTCGTCGGAGAGCTGCAGCGTCCCGACCGGGTAGCCGGCCTGGGTGGCCGCACGCTCCACCGACGTCGGGTGCACGCCCTCGGCGAGCATCGCCAGGCCCTCGTTGACCATCGTGCCGATCACCCGGCTGGTGTAGAAGCCACGGCTGTCGTTGACCACGATCGGGGTCTTGCGGATCTGCAGGACGACGTCGACCGCCCGCGCGACCGACTCGTCGGAGGTCTGGGCGCCGCGGACGATCTCGACCAGCGGCATCTTGTCGACCGGTGAGAAGAAGTGCAGCCCGATGAAGTCCGCCGGCCGGTTGATGCCCTCGGCGAGACCGGTGATCGGCAACGTCGAGGTGTTGGAGCACAGCAGCGCATCGGGGTTGACGACGTCCTGCACCTCGGCGAACACCTGGTGCTTCAGCGCCGGGTCCTCGAAGACCGCCTCGATGACCAGGTCGCAGCCCTTCAAGTCGGTCGCCTCCGTGGTGGGGGTGATCCGGTCGAGGACCTCGGCCAACTTGTGCTCCGCCAGCTTGCCGCGCTCGACGGCCTTGCCGAGGATCCGGTCGGAGTAGGCCTTGCCCTTGTCCGCCGCCTCCTGGCTGACGTCCTTGAGCACGACCTCCATGCCGGCGCGGGCGCAGGCGTAGGCGATGCCGGCGCCCATCATCCCAGCGCCGAGCACCCCCACCCGGGTGGCGGTGAACGTCGGGACGCCCTCGGGGCGCAGCGACCCGGAGTTGATCGCGGACAGGTCGAAGAAGAACGCCTGGATCATGTTCTTCGCGTTCTGGCCGGTGATCAGCTCGGTGAGGTAGCGGGACTCGATCGTGGTCGCAATCTCGAAGCCGACCTGGGCACCCTCGACCGCGGCCGACATGATCGCCCGCGTCGCGGGGTAGTCGGCGCCCTTGGCCTGCTGGCGCAGCATGGCCGGGAAGGCCGGCAGCATCGCCGCGAGCTTCGGGTCGGCCGGTGCGCCGCCGGGGATCTTGAAGCCCTCGCGGTCCCACGGGTTGCGGGCCGCGCCCTCGTCGTCGCGGTGATCACCGATCCAGGCCTTGGCGGCGGTGAGCAGGTCGTCGCGGCTGGCGACCAGTTCGTCGACCAGGCCCTTGTCGCGCGCAGCAGCCGGCTTGAAGCGGGTGCCGGTGAGCAGGACGTACATCAGCGCCTGCTGGATGCCCAGCATCCGCACGACGCGGGTGACGCCACCGCCTCCCGGCAGCAGGCCCAGGGTGACCTCCGGAAGGCCGACCTCGGCCTTGGGGTCGTCGACCACGATGCGGTGGTGGCAGGCCAGCGCGATCTCGAGGCCGCCACCGAGCGCGGCACCGTTGATCGCGGCCACGACGGGTCGGCCGAGTGTCTCGAGCCGGCGCAGGTCGGCCTTGATCGCCTCGGCGGCCGCGAAGATCGCCGGTGCGTCGTCGGGGCCCACAGCAAGCATGCTCTTCAGGTTGCCGCCGGCGAAGAAGGTCTTCTTCGCGCTGGTGACGACCACGCCGGTGATGTCCTCGCGCTCGGCGACGAGGCGGTCGACCGCGGCGTGCATCGACTCCTTGTAGAGGTCGTTCATCGTGTTCGCGCTCGACGTGGGGTCGTCGAGGGTGAGCACCACGATGCCGTCGGACCCCTTGTCGTAGGTCACTGCTGTCTGCTCGGTCATCTGGTCCGGCCTCTCAAATCCGCTCGACGATGGTGGCGATGCCCATGCCGCCACCCACGCACAGGGTGGCCAGGCCGTAGCGCTGGTCACGGCGCTCCAGCTCGTCGACGAGCGTGCCCAGGATCATCGCGCCGGTCGCGCCGAGCGGGTGCCCCATGGCGATCGCGCCGCCGTTGACGTTGGTGATGTCGTGGCTGATGCCCAGGTCGCGCATGAATCGCATCGCGACGGCGGCGAAGGCCTCGTTGATCTCGAAGAGGTCGATGTCCTTCGTCTCCAGGCCCGCCTTGGCCAGCGCCTTGCGGGCGGCCGGGGCCGGGCCGGTCAGCATGATCGTGGGGTCGGCGCCGGAGACCGCCGCCGAGACGATCCTCGCCCGCGGGGTCAGCCCGAGGTCGTTGCCCACCTGCTCGTTCCCGATCACGACCAGCGCGGCCCCGTCGACGATGCCGGAGGAGTTGCCGGCGTGGTGGACGTGGTCGATCTTCTCGACCCAGTGGTACTTCTCGAGGGCGACCGAGTCGAAGCCGGCCTGCTCGCCGATCCCGGCGAAGGACGGCTTGAGCTTGCCGAGACCCGCCACGGTCGACTCGGGCTTGATGAACTCGTCATGGTCGAGCACGGTGATGCCGTTCTGGTCCCGGACCGGGATCACCGACTTGGCGAACCGGTCGTCGGCCCAGGCCTTGGCGGCACGCTGGTTGGACTCGACCGCGAAGGCGTCGACGTCCTCGCGCGTGAAGCCCTCGAGCGTGGCGATCAGGTCGGCGCCGATGCCCTGCGGCACGAAGGACGTGTCGAACGCCGTCGCCGGGTCCGAGGCCCAGGAACCTCCGTCGGAGCCCATGGCGACCCGACTCATCGACTCGACGCCGCCGGCGAGGAGCAGCTCCTCGAAGCCGCCGCGCACCCGGGAGGCGGCCTGGTTGACCGCCTCGAGGCCCGAGGCGCAGAAGCGGTTGAGCTGCACACCGGAGACCGTCTCGGGCAGGCCGGCCGCCAGGGCTGCGGTCTTGGCGATGTCACCGCCCTGGTCACCGATCGGGCTCACCACGCCGAGGACGACGTCGTCGATCCGGTTGGTGTCGAGTGAGGGGTTGCGCCGCTGCACCTCGTGGATGAGGCCGACGACCAGGTCGATCGGCTTGGTCGCATGCAGCGAGCCGTCCTTCTTCCCCTTGCCGCGGGGGGTGCGGATCGCGTCGTACACGAAGGCTTCTGTGGTCATTTGATGACAGTATCGCTGTCATCCTCACCGGTGCCCGGACTGTGGCCCGCATCACCGACCGGTCAGCGCTGGACGGCGGCGCCCCCTGCCAGCAGCCCGTCGACGTCGGCGATCCCCCACGCGGTGAGGGCCTCCCGGGTGTCGGCGCCGGCCTTCGACGGCCCGGTCGTGAGGGCAGCGGGCGTCCGGGAGAACCGGGGCGCGGGCGCCGGCTGGAGCACACCGTCGCGGTCGACGAAGGTCCCGCGCGCCTTGTTGTGCGGGTGCTCGACGGCGTCGGTGAGCGGGATCACCGCGGCGACGCACGCGTCGGTGCCTTCGAAGACCTCGACCCACTCGGCCTGGGTGCGCTCCCGGAACCGGGCGGCGAAGAGCCGGCGCAGCTCGCCGAGCCTGCTGAAGTCGTCGCGGTCGGGGACCTCGTCGACCGGCAGGTCCAGCAGCCGCAGGAACTCGGCGTAGAACTGGCTTTCGAGCGGGGCGACCGACATGTGCCGGCCGTCAGCGGTCTCGTAGACGTCGTACCACGGCACGCCCCCGTCGAGCAGCCCGGAGACGCGGCGGTCCGCGGGCAGCCCGGCGGCCAGGAAGGCCGTGCCCATCGCGTTGAGGTGGGCGGTGCCGTCGACGATCGCCGCGTCGACGACCTGCCCCCGGCCCGAGCCCCGCGCCTCCACGAGCGCGGCGAGCAGCCCGATGACCAGGTAGGTCGAGCCGCCGCCGAAGTCCCCGAGCAGGTTGGCGGGGAAGTGCGGGCGGTCGCGGTCCTGGCCCAGGCCGAAGAGGACGCCGGCGACGGCGATGTAGTTCAGGTCGTGGCCGGCGGACCGCGCGAGCGGACCGTCCTGTCCCCACCCCGTCATCCGGCCGTAGACCAGCCGGGGGTTGCGGGCGTGGCACTCCTCCGGGCCGATCCCGAGCCGCTCAGCGGCGCCGGGGCGCATGCCCTCGACCAGCAGGTCGGCGCCCTCGGCCAGGTCGAGCACCGTCTCGACCGCACGCGGGTCCTTCAGGTCGAGGGCGACACTGGGCCGGCCCCGGGTGAGGACGTCGTGCGGGCCGCCGCCGAGCACGTTGCCGCCGGGCCGGTCGACCCGGATGACATCGGCGCCGAGGTCGGCCAGCAGCATGCAGGCGTGCGGCCCCGGCCCGATGCTCGCGAGCTCGACGACCCTGACCCCACGCAGCGGCCCGGCGCCCTGTCCCAGTGAGATCGCCATGGCCGGGATCATGGCAGACGCGGCCTCCCGGCTTCAGGCGTGGTCGTGCTCGCCCAGGTGCTCGTGGCCGCGGTGCGACTCGGGCTCGAGCTGGAAGGTGGCGTGGTCGATGCCGAAGTGGCTGGCGACGCAGCCGGCGAGCTCGTCCAGGATCTCACCGACGCCGCGGGCAGCCAGCGCCCCGTCGGTGACCGTGACGTGCGCCGACAGGGCCGGCATGCCGCTGGTGATCGTCCAGGCGTGCAGGTCGTGGACCCCCACGACGCCGTCCGCGCCGGCGAGGTGCCGGCGGACTGCGTCGACGTCCAGACCGGCAGGCGCTGCCTCCAGGAGCACGGCGAGCGTCTCGCGGAGCAGCTGCCAGGATCGCGGCAGGATCAGGGCCGCGATCAGCAGCGAGGCGATCGAGTCGGCGCGCAGGAAGCCGGTGGCCAGGACGACGATCCCGGCGGTGATCGCGCCCGCCGAGCCGATCGTGTCGCCGAGCACCTCGAGGAACGCGCCCCTCATGTTGAGCGAGGCGTCCTTGCGGGCATTGAGCAGCGCCAGCGACAGGGCGTTGCCGAGCAGGCCGACGACCGCGAAGGCCAGCAGCTGGCCGGCGTCGACGTGGGTGGGGCGCAGCAGGCGGCTGATCCCGGCATAGGCGAGGTAGCCGCACAGGGCCAGCAGGACCAGCGCGTTCAGCAGCGCGGCGAGGATCTCCGCGCGGTGGTAGCCGAAGGTGCGCCGAGGGGTCGCCGGGAGCGTGGCGACCAGGCTTGCCGACAGAGCCACGACGATGGCCGCGGCGTCGGTCACCAGGTGGCCGGCATCGGCGAGCAGCGCCAGGGAGTGGCTCAGCCACGCACCGACCAGCTCGACCACGCAGACCGCAGCGGTGACCAGCAGCACCAGCCGCAGCCGGGAGCGGTCCTGGGCGCGGCCGACCGCGTGGCCGTGGTGGCTGTGCCCGGTGCCCATGGATGCCAGCGTAGGGGCGCGCACGGGACCGACCCACTACCGTTCTCGCCGTGACCCAGCGTCCGCCCGACCGCGTCCCGGTCCCGCCCGGCACCACCGGCCTGGTCATCCCGGTGCGCGAGGCCGAGACCGTCGTCCGGTCCCGGGCGATGATCACCGCGCCGGAGCTGCTGCCGGCCGACGACGGCAGCGCGGCGCACATCACGTTGCTGGCGCCGTTCATGCCTGCCGACACCATCGATGGTGGGGTCCTC
Source organism: Nocardioidaceae bacterium (assembly GCA_025980475.1). Lineage (GTDB taxonomy): Bacteria > Actinomycetota > Actinomycetes > Propionibacteriales > Nocardioidaceae > Marmoricola. The sequence goes on from JAICXL010000003.1 coordinate 10,050, forward strand.
TCGGAGCTGGCCGACTTCTTCGCCGACGTCACCGCGTTCGCCTTCCGGCTGACCTCGGTGGCGGAGTTCCCCGGAGGCGCCGCCTATCTGACGCCCGAGCCCCCCGACGTCTTCCGCCGGTTGACCCAGGGCCTCCACCGGCTGTTTCCCGAGTTCCCGCCCTACGGCGGCGCGTTCGACGACGTGGTGCCGCACCTGACCGTGCCGCTGCCGGACGGGGAGGACGCCTCCTCGCTGCGGACCGCGCTGCGCCGTCGGCTCCCGGTCGAGTCGCACGCCACCGAGGCCCGGCTGGTGCACGTCACCGACAGGATGCACACGCTGGCCCGGTTCCGGTTCGGCACCGCCGCGGCGTGACCCTCAACCGGTGCGGTTGGAGCGGATCGCCGATGCGTACCACTCGAAGGAGCTCTTCGGCGTGCGCACCAGCGTGTCGTGGTCGACGTGCACCAGCCCGAAGCGCTGGGTGAACCCCTCGGCCCACTCGAAGTTGTCGATGAGCGACCAGCAGTAGTAGCCGCGCACGTCGACACCCTCCGCGACCGCCTGGGCGACCGCACGCAGGTGGCCGTCGAGGTAGTCGATCCGCTGGTGGTCGTCCACCGCGCCCTGCTGGTCCGGTTCGGTGGCGTAGGAGCAGCCGTTCTCGGTGACGTGGATCGGCGGGATGTCCGGGTAACGCTGCTTCATCTGCACCAGCAGCTCGCGCAGGCCGTCGGGGACGACCGGCCACCCGAAGTCCGTGGTCGGGTACCCGGGGATCGGGCGCTGCTCGAACGGCAGGTCGGAACCCCGCTCCGCACTCGCGAGCTGCATCGGGTTGTAGTAGTTCAGGCCGTAGAAGTCGAGGGGCTGGCTGATCGTGGCGAGGTCGTCGAGGAAGTCCTCGCCCGGTGGCACCGGCATCGCCGCGTCGAAGCCCTCGGGGTAGCGGCCCAGCAGCACCGGGTCGGCGAAGAGCCGGTTCCACAGGCTGTCGAAGAGGTCCGCGGCGACACCGTCCTCCTCGCTGTCGCTGTCCGGCCAGATCGGCGCATGGTTGGTGGCGGTGCCGACCTCCCTGGCCCCGGCGGCGCGCAGCGCCTGCACGGCCAGTCCGTGGCCGAGCAGCAGGTGGTGGGCCGCGGGCAGCGCGCCGAACAGCAGCACCCGGCCGGGGGCGTGCGTACCTGTCGCGTAGCCGAGCATGGTGACCACGTTGGGCTCGTTGACCGGACACCACCGGACCACCCGGTCGCCGAGGCGCTCGCCGACGATCGCGGCGTACTCCGCGAACCGGTGCGCGGTGTCACGGTTGAGCCACCCGCCCCCCTGCCCCGACGACGGAGTCTCGAGGGCCTGGGGCAGGTCCCAGTGGAAGAGCGTGGCCATGGGCGCGACGCCGGCATCGAGCAGCTCGTCGACCAGGCGGTCGTAGAAGGCCAGGCCCTTCTCGTTGGCTGTGCCGGTGCCGGTCGGCTGGATCCGCGGCCAGGCGATCGAGAAGCGATAACCGTCGACGCCGAGGCGCTTCATCAACGCGACGTCCTCGGCATGCCGGTGGTAGTGGTCGCAGGCCACCGCGCCGCTGCTGCCGTCGACGATCCGGCCGGGCTCGGCACAGAAGGTGTCCCAGACGCTCGGTCCGCGGCCGTCCTCGTCCACGGCGCCCTCGATCTGGTAGGACGCGGTGCTGGTGCCGAAGGTGAAGCCTGCCGGCAGCTGCGGGTAGCGGTCTCCCATGGAGGCATGCTGCCAGATGCGAGCATGGTGTCCATGGCGATCGAGGTGCGCCCGCCCGGGGACCGCTTCCTCACCCGCGCCGAGGGCCGGGCCACCTGGCACGCGTTCTCGTTCGGTGCCCACTACGACCCGGACAACGTCTCGTTCGGCCCGCTGGTGGCGCTCAACGACGAGCTCCTCCCGAGAGGCACGGGGTACGACGACCATCCCCATCACGACACCGAGGTCGTGACCTGGGTCCTGTCCGGGGCGCTGCGGCACCGCGACTCACGCGGTCATGACGAGGTGGTCGGCGCCGGCGAGGTGCAGGTGCTGTCGGCCGGCTCGGGGGTGGTGCACGCCGAGGTCTCGGCAGCCGCGGGCCCGACCCGGTTCGTGCAGTCATGGTTGCGGCCGGACGAGACCGGACTGGCGCCGTCGTACGCCACCGCACGGGTGCCGCCGACCGCCGCCCTGGTGGTCATCGCCGGCGGCACCGGGCTGCCGATCAACACGCGCGCGGCGACGCTGGCGGTCGCCACGCTGGGCGCCGGGGACCGGGTGGAGCTGCCGGCCGCACCCCGGCTGCTCGGCTACGTCGCGACCGGCGAGCTGCTCCTCGACGGCCGCTCGCTGGGCGCGGGAGCAGCGGTGCGGATGGTCGACGAGGGCGCCCGCGAGGCCACCGCGACGACCGCCGGCACCCAGCTGCTGGTGTGGGCGCTGGGACAGGTCAGGGCACCAGCACGCCCGGGTTGAGCACGCCGGTCGGGTCCAGGCGCTCCTTGACCGCACGCAGGATCTCCACACCGACCGGTCCGATCTCTGCGGTCAGCCAGGGCAGGTGGTCGCGGCCGACGGCGTGGTGGTGGGTGATCGACCCGCCGCCGGCGACGATCGCATCCGACGCGGCGGCCTTGGCGGCCAGCCACTGGGCGACCGGGTCGTCGGCCTCCTTCGCGGCGACGGTGAAGTAGAGCGACGCCCCGGTCTCGTAGACGTGCGAGACGTGGCACAGCACCAGGGCACCGTCGAGGCTGTCGGCGAGCGCTTCCTGGACGCGGACATACAGGCCGGCCAGGTTGCTCCAGAACGTCGTGGTCTCCAGCGTCTCCACCAGCACGCCGGCGTCGAGGAGCGAGTCGCGCAGGTAGGGCCCGTGGAAGCGGCCGGCGGCCCACGCCCGCCCCGGCTCCTGGCCGAGGTCGGTGCCACCCAGGCGGGCGAGCACGGCGCCGGTCGCCGACCGGCGCGCATCGACGTTCTCCCGAGTGCCCTCGTGCCCGACCACCATCAGGCAGCCGCCGTCCGCGGATGAGGCACCGACGTCGTCCGGGGAGGCCAGGTTGACCATCGTCTCGGTCTCGTCGGACAGCCGCAGTACGGTCGGCAGCAGACCCGATTGGGCCAGCGTGCGCATCGCGATGCACGCCTCGGGGAAGGACGTGAACCGCCAGCCGTCGTACACCTCGAGCTCGGGGAGCCGACGCACCCGCACCCGGACCGAGGTGACCACGCCGAAGGCACCCTCGGAGCCGAGCACCAGCTGGCGCAGGTCGGGTCCGGCCGCGGTGGCCGGCGCCCGACCGAGGTCGAGGGTGCCCTGCGGCGTTGCCACGGTGAGGCCGACGACCATCGCGTCGAACCGGCCATAGCCGGCAGAGGACTGGCCCGACGAGCGGGTGGCGGCGAATCCGCCGATGGTGGCGAACTCGAAGCTCTGCGGGAAGTGGCCGAGTGTCAGTCCGTGGGCACCCAGCAGGGCCTCTGCGTGTGGGCCGCGCAGCCCGGCCTCGAGGACCGCGGTCATCGACTCCTCGTCGACCTCGACCAGCCGGTCCAGCCGGGCCAGGTCGAGGCTGACCACTCCGGCGAAGCCGTCCCGGCGGGCGACCAGGCCGCCGACTACCGATGTGCCGCCGCCGAAGGGCACCACCGCGACGTGCCGGCGCACCGCCCAGTCGACCACCGCGACCACCTCGTCGTGGCTGCCCGGTCGGACGACCGCGTCGGGGGAGTCGGTGCCGTCGCCGGCGCGCAGCCGCAGGAGGTCGGGCGTGGACTTGCCCCGGGTCCGGTGCAGCCGCGTGTCGCGGTCTGTCCGGACGTGGTCCGCGCCGACGATGCCGGCCAGCTCGGCCACGAGCGAACCGTCCAGCGGTTCGGTCAGCCGGACCTCCGACGGTCGTGCGGTCACCACCTCACGGGTGCCGACGAACGCGTCGACGAGCGCCCGCGCGTCCTCGGGGAGCGGCTTCGCCTCGGCGGGGTCGCCCCACCGGGCCCAGTGCATCTCGGTCACCACGCGTTACAGTGTGACACATGTCGTCTGTGCGTCACATTCGGTCGCTGCCCGACGAAGCCGTGCTCGACGCGGCCAGGGCGGCGATCCTCGCCGTCGGCTGGAGCCGCACGACGCTCACCGACGTGGCTCGCCGCGCGGGCGTGAGCAGGATGACTCTCTATCGCCGGTGGCCCGACATGCGGTCCCTGCTCGCCGACCTGATGACCCGGGAGTGGACGGCCGCGGTCGCCCCGGCGCTCGATGCCCGCACCGCCGACCCGCTGCGCCGGATCGTCGACGGGGTGGTTGCGGCGGTGCAGGCGCTGCGCCGCAACGAGCTGCTGGCCCGGATCACCGACGTGGACCCCGAGCTGCTGCTGCCCTACCTGCTCGACCGCCGCGGCCGGTCGCAGGACCTCGTCGTCGACCAGCTGACGGAGCAGATCCGCGCCGCGCAGCGGACCGGCGCGGTCCGCCTCGGGAAGGCCGACCTGATCGCCGGTTCGATCGTGCTCGCTGCGCACGGCTTCACCCTGTCGGCACACACGATGCTCGAGGGTGAGCAGCCGCCGGGCTCCGACGTGGGTCGCTTCGACGAGGAGCTGGCCACGATGGTGGAGAGGTACCTGCAGCCATGAGCCCGCGGATCGTGGCCGGCAGCGCCGGCCTGCCCGAGCAGGTCGACGTGCTGGTCGTCGGCCTCGGGGTGACCGGCGCCGGGGTCGCCCTGGACGCGGCGTCGCGCGGACTCAGCGTGGCCGCCGTGGAGGCCCACGACGTCGCCTGGGGCACCTCGCGGTTCAGCTCCAAGCTGGTGCACGGCGGGCTGCGCTACCTGGCGAAGATGCAGCTCGGTGTCGCCCACGAGAGCGCGGTCGAGCGCGGGATCCTGATGGAGCACACCGCACCGCACCTGACCCGGGCGCTGCCGTTCCTGATCCCGCTGACCCCGTCGACCACCCGGCGGCAGGAGGCGCTGGCGGTGGCCGGCACCCGCACCGGCGACCTGCTGCGCATGGGGGCCCGCACGCCGCGGGAGACGCTGCCGCGGCCGCGCCGCATCGGCACCACCGAGACGCTCGCGCTGGCGCCCGCGGTCCGTCGCGAGGGCCTGCGTGGCGGCATCCTCACCTGGGACGGCCAGCTCGAGGACGACGCCCGGCTGGTGCTCTGCATCGCCCGCACCGCCGCCTCCTTCGGCGCGCAGGTGCACACGCGCACCCGCGTGCTGGACGCCACCCGGACGCAGGCGACCCTGCACGACGAGCTCACCGGCGAGACCCGCACCATCCGGGCGCGGGCGGTGGTCAACGCCACCGGCGTCTGGGCCGACCGGCTCGCTCCCGGCATCCGCCTCCGGCCGTCCCGGGGCAGCCACCTGGTCATCCGGCGGTCCAGCCTGCCGCACGTGCGCTGCGGACTGATGGCGCCGGTGCCGGGGCACGGGAACCGCTACGTCTTCACCCTCCCCCAGTCCGACGACACCTGCTACGTCGGGCTCACCGACGAGCCCGTCCACGAGGTGTCCGAGGTGCCGTCGGTGCCGCAGGCAGACGTCGACTTCCTGCTCGCGGTGGTCAACGAGGCCCTGGAGGTGCGGCTCACCGAGGCTGATGTCATCGGTGCGTACGCCGGCCTCCGCCCGTTGCTGGCCGCCGACGGGGCGAGCGCCGACCTGTCCCGTCGCCACGCCGTGCTCGTCTCCGACACCGGACTGGTCACCGTCGTCGGCGGCAAGCTGACCACCTATCGCCGGATGGCCGAGCACGCCGTCGACCGCGCCCTGCAGGTCGCCGGGCTGACGGCGGGTCCGTGCCGCACCCGTCGGCTTCCACTGCTCGGCGCAGCCCCGCGCCCCGCGCTCGGCCGTGTGGAGGCGCCGGAGCGGCTGGTCCGCCGGTTCGGGACCGAGGCGCCGTCCGTCCTGGCCGACGCCAGGGCGGTCACCGGGCTCCCCGACGGCGAGCTGCTCGCCCCCGCCTCGGCGAGCGCCCCGGTCACGCTGGCGGAGCTGGTCTTCGGGATCACCCACGAGGGGGCAGCCGGCCTCGACGACCTGCTCGACAGGAGGACCCGTGTCGGGCTGGTCGACGAGGACCGGGAGGCCGTCGTACCCCTTGCCGAGCGCGCGCTGGCCCTTGTGACCTAGTTGCGACCCTAGTTGCGAACTGTTTGCAACAACCAACCGCTCCTCCTAGGCTGGCGCGGTGACCCCTGACCAGCGCCGGAGCCTGATCGGCTGCCTGGCCTTCGTCGGTCTCCTGCACGTCGTCGGGTGGGGGCTGCTGCTCGGCGTCGTCGCACCGGCGGGCTACCAGGTCGGCGGCCGGCTGCTCGGCGTCGGCCTGGGGCTGACCGCCTACACCCTCGGCATGCGGCACGCGTTCGACGCCGACCACATCGCCGCGATCGACAACACCACCCGCAAGCTGATGGGCGAGGGCCGCCGTCCGGTGAGCGTGGGCTTCTGGTTCAGCCTCGGGCACAGCTCGGTGGTGTTCGTGATGGTGATGGGCGTCGCGTTGGGCATCCGGGCGCTGGCCCACGGCGTTACCGACGGCAGCTCACGGCTCCAGCAGCTGACGGGGGTGTGGGGCACCTCGGTCAGCGGGGTCTTCCTGGTCCTGATCGGGCTGGTCAACCTGGTGGCGCTGGTCGGGATCGTCCGGGTCTTCCGCGACATGAGGCACGGCCACTACGACGAGGCCGAGCTCGAGCACCAGCTGGACAGCCGCGGCTTCCTCAACCGCATCCTGGGCAGGGTGACGAGGGCGGTCAACCGGCCGTGGCACATGTACCCCACGGGCTTCCTCTTCGGCCTCGGCTTCGACACCGTCACCGAGGTCGGCCTGCTGGTCATCGCCGGTGGCGCGGTCGCGGCCAGCCTGCCGTGGTACGCCGTGGTCGTGCTGCCGGTGCTCTTCGCGGCCGGGATGTCGCTGCTCGACACCATCGACGGGGCGTTCATGAACGTCGCCTACGGCTGGGCGTTCTCGCGGCCGGTGCGCAAGATCTACTACAACATCACCGTCACTGCCCTGTCGGTCGCGGTGGCGATGATCATCGGCGTGGTCGAGCTGGTCGGCCTCCTCGCCGACCAGGCCGGCATCCACCACGGACCGCTCGCCTGGGTCGGCGGCCTGGACCTGGAGTACGTCGGCTACGGGATCGTGCTGCTGTTCGTGGCCACCTGGGTGTTCTCGGTGGCGGTGTGGAAGGTGGCCCGCATCGAGGAGCGCTGGTCGGCGAACCTGCGGTCCTAGCGAGCGGGGTCGGCCGGCATCCGTCGCGCCATCACCACCAGCCCGGCGGCGGTGACCAGCGGGACCAGCATCGCCCGCTGGATGCCGGCATGCACGGTCACGGCACCGATCAGCGCCGGGCCGGTGAGGAACGCGGCGTAGCCGAAGCCGACCACCAGCGCCATCGTCCGGCCGCCGCCGATGTGTCCGGAGAGCGCATAGATCTGTGGAGCGATCAGGCCGACGCCGAAGCCGACCAGGCACCAGCCAACGAGGATGGACGGCAGTGCGGAGGTGAGGGCGGTGAGCAGGTAGCCCACCATCGCGCACGCCGAGCCGCCGCCGACGACGTTCCGGCGCCCGAAGCGCACCACTGCGTGGTCGCCGGCCAGACGCACGACCACCATGAACGCGCTGACACAGGCCAGCCCCCAAGCCCCGGTGCTCGCCGCCACGTGCGCGACGTCGGTGACGTGGATCGAGGACCAGTCGACCGCGGTGCCCTCGGTGAGGCCGAAGCACAGCGCCATCGCGGCGAGCAGCCAGGCGACCGGCGGGATCCGGTCGCGGCCGCCTGGGCCCACGGACACCGGCGCGGTCCGCGGGGCCCGGCTCCACACCGTCGCCAGCACGAGTACGACGACCCCGCCCGCGGCCAGCAACGGCAGCCGGGCACCGAGGCTGCGCCCCGTGGCGGCACCGATCGCGACGACGAGCCCGGCACCAACGAAGCTGCCGATCGAGAAGGCGGCGTGGTAGCGGCTCATCACCGGCCGGCCACGGGCCTGCTCGACGCCGACGCCGAGGGTGTTCATCGCCACGTCCATCGCCCCGTTGCCGAGGCCGAACATCGCGGCGCCGGCGAGCAGGTGCGGGTAGGAGTGCGCGCTGGCGACGACGGGGCAGGACGCCACGATCACGGCGGCGCCGGCGAAGCTCGGCGTCCGGGCGCCGTGGCGGTCGGCCAGCCGGCCGGAGAACTGCATCGCGACGACGGCGAAGACGCCGGCGGTGACCAGCGCACCGACGATGTGGACATCGCGCAGGCCCAGGGCGTCGCGCAGTCCGGGCAGCGAGCCGCCCCAGGCGCCGACGAGCAGCCCGTTGCTGGCGAACAGCCCCGCCACGGCGACCACCGAGCGACGCACGTCCATCACCGCGTCGGTCATCGGGCGCCGAGGAGGAACCGCTCGAGCAGGGGGCCGGCGGTGCCGGACCCGGTCTGCCCGCGGTCGACGAAGACCGCGACCGCGAGGTCACCGTGCGCGGCGACCATCCACGCGTGGGTGGGCAGCGGCGGCCTGGTGCCGAATTCGGCGGTGCCGGTCTTGGCCAGCGCCGGCGGTCCGGGCAGGTGGCCGAGCAGCGCCCCGCTGCCCTCGGTCACGACCGCGCGCATCATCTGTCTCGCGGCGGCGGCCTCCCGGCCGGTCAGCGGCTGCGCGGGCCGGTGCTGCTGCGTGGCGTGGTCGGGCAGGAGCCGCGGCAGCACCGCCTTCCCCGCCACCACGGAGGCCACGACCGTGGCCATCGCCATCGGCGAGGCGAGCACCCTGCCCTGCCCGATCATGTCCGCGGCGGCCTCGGTCTCGCCGGCCGGCGGCGGCACCTGGCCGAAGTAGGCGGGGAAGCCGAGATCGTGGTCCACGCCGAAGCCGAGCGCCGCCGCCGCCCGCGGCAGGTCGTCACCGTGCAGCCGGTTGCGCTCGCCGATGAAGGCCGTGTTGCAGGAGTTGGCGAGCGCCTCGATGAGCGGGATGTCGCCGACCTTGTCGGCCGGGTAGTCGGAGTAGTTCTTGAACTGCTTGCCGTTCACGTCCACGCGCGGCAGGCAGTGCACGGTCGAGCGGGGGGTCAGTCCCGAGCGCAGCAGCGCCAGCGAGCTGACGATCTTGAAGGTCGAGCCCGGGGCGTAGCGGCCGTAGGTGGCGATGTCGTAGCCACCTGCACCGGGCCCGTTGGCGATCGCGAGCAGGTCGCCGTCCGATGGTCGGATCGCCACCAGGGCACTGGCCGGGCGGACATCGGCGAGGACGCGGTCGGCGAGGTCCTGCAACCGGGGCACCAGCGTGGTGCGCAGCGGCTTGCCGTCGACGGGGGGCACGGTGAAGAGGTGGGTCCGGTTGCCCTTCGGGTCGACGGCGACCATCTCGATCCCCTTGGTGCCGCGCAGCTGGTCGTCGTACCTCGCCTCCAGCCCGGACAGGCCGACGTCGTCGCCGGCGGTGATCGCGCCGTTGCTCTTCCGGACGATCTCGGCGGTGGCCGGCCCGACGGTGCCGAGGATCGCGGCGGCGAACTGCTTCGCCGGCGCGAGCGGCAGGTGGTCGGAGATGCCGGTGGCCCCTGGGATGCGCGGATAGCCGTTGAGCACCGAGGCCGGCACCTGCTGCCGGCGCAGGACGAGCCCCTCGACGAAGGCCTCGGGCCCGGCCGCGTGGACCCGCCGGGCGAACGACGCCGCGTCGATGCCGAGCAGCCGCGCCAGCCGGCGCGACGAGTTGGCCGCCTGCCCGGGCTTCAGCCGGGTCTTGTCGATGCCGAAGCGGATCACCGGCCGCGGCTTGACCAGCGCGACCCCGCCGGCACCGAGGATGTCCCCGCGGCTGGGCTGGATCGTGGTGGTCGTCAGCTTCCAGCCGGGGTGCAGCGACGGCTGGACGACCGTGGGCTGCCACCGCGCGCGCCAGGCGTCACCGCGCCGGGTCAACGCCACGGTGGTGTCGTAGCGCCAGGCCCTCCCGGCCAGCTGCCACGACCAGTGCAGGACGCCATGGGGGTGAGGGCCCGCGGTGACCTTGCCGGCGCTCACCTTCACCGGCAGCCCGGAGACGCTCGCGGTGATCCGCGACCACCCGTCGCGCGCGGCGGCGGGGTCGGTCCAGGGGCCCCTCGCCGGGCTGCCCGACGACAGCGCGCCGGCCACGGAGGCGAGGGCGCCACCCGGCTCGGGGCCGGAGCCCGGCATGCTGCAGGCGCCGACCGTGAGCAGGCCGGCGACGACCGGGACGAGTGCGGACCGCGAGCGCATGGCCTGCAACCTAGCGGGTGCAGGAGATTCCTCACGTGTGCCGGACCGGCATCGCGGGCAATGATGGGGGCATGACCGAAGGGCGCGAAGAGTACGGCGAGTACACCGTCGACTGGGACGACCAGCTGCAGCAGGACGACACGCTCGAGGACCGGGGCATCGACGACGTGCTCGACGAGGGTGTGGTCACGCGCGAGGGCTGGTCGGCAGCCCAGGGTTTCGGCAACACCGCGGCCGAGCAGCACGAGGCGGGCGGGATCAGCCACTACCTCGAGCAGGAGGAGCCCGACGGGTCGGGTGGGCCCGACGGGGAGGACGACGAGTACGTCGACGACGACCAGGTCGGCGACGAGCGCTCGGGCCGGCTGCTCGCCGACGAGGACGGGGAGGACCTCTTCGTGCACGACGTCGGCATCGACGGGGCGGCGGCCACGGCGGAGGAGGCCGCCATCCACGTCATCCCCGACGAGCCGTGATCAGGATGCCGCGAGCGCTGCCTCGACGTCCCCGCTGATGCTCTCCGGCTTCGTCGCCGGGGCGTAGCGCCGGATCACCTGGCCGTCGCGGCCGACCAGGAACTTGGTGAAGTTCCACTTGATCCGGCTGCCGAGCAGGCCGCCCTTCTCGGCGCGCAGCCAGTCGAAGAGCGGATGTGCGTCCGGGCCGTTGACCTCGACCTTGGCGAACATCGGGAAGCTGACGCCGTAGTTGCGATCGCAGAAGCCGGCGATCGCCTGCGCGTCGCCGGGCTCCTGGTTGCCGAACTGGTTGCAGGGAAAGCCGAGCACCACGAAGCCTTGGTCGCGGTAGTCCTGCCAGAGCTGCTCGAGGCCGGCGTACTGCGGGGTGAAGCCGCACTGGGACGCGGTGTTGACGACCAGGGCGACCTGACCGGAGTAGGTGCCCAGGGAGCGTGGCTCACCGTCGAGGGTGTCGGCGGTGAAGTCACCCAGCGACGTGCCTGTTGCTGTCATGCCGGAAGCGTAGCCACGTCGGGATAGGCGTCGGTCTCGGTGGCCTTGGCGGTCAGCCACACCGGCAGGCCGGGCTCGATGCCCAGCTCCGCGACGGCGTCCGGGGTCACGTCGACCAGCGCCGGCGGCTCGCCGCCGACCTGCACCCGGACCCGGTCGCCGAGCAGCTCGAGACCGGTCACCGTGCCCGGCCAGGCGTTGCGGGTGCTCGCCCGGCCGGGGGGCACGACGTGCAGCGTGATCGCCGACGGCCGCAGGCCGACCAGCACCCGGCCGGTCGTGCCGGGGTCGATGCTCGCGACCAGGCTGCCGCCTTCGTCGAGCGCCACCGTGGCGGTGTCCGGGTCGAGCTCGCCGGCATAGAGGTTGATGCCGACCAGACGGGCCACGAACGGCGTCGCGGGCCTGCGGGCGACCTCGGCCGGGGCAGCGTCCTGGACCACCCGGCCCGCCTCGAGGACCAGCAGCCGGTCGGTCATCACCATCGCCTCCAGCGGGTCGTGGGTGACCAGCACCGTCGGGCCGGCGAAGCCGGAGAGGTGGCGACGCAGCTCGGTGCGCACGTCGAGCCGGGTGCGGGTGTCGAGCGCGGCCAGCGGCTCGTCGAGCAGCAGCAGCTCCGGCTCCCGGGCCAGTGCCCGGGCCAGCGCCACCCGCTGGGCCTGCCCGCCGGACACCTCGTCCGGCCGCCGGTGCGCGAGCCCGCCCAGGCCCAGCCGGTCGACCCACTCGGTCGCCTGGGCGCGGGCGACCCGACGGGACAGGCCCCGGCAGCGGCCGGCGAACGCGACGTTGTCGAGCACGTCGAGGTGCGGGAAGAGCCGGTAGTCCTGGAAGACCATCCCCACCGGCCGCTCCTCGGGATGCAGGAAGACACCCTTCGACGGGTCGTCGAGCAGCCGGCCGCCGAGCCGGAGGCTGCCCTCCGCGAGGGGCAGCAGGCCCGCGAGCGTGCGCAGCAGCGTGGACTTGCCGGCCCCGTTGGGTCCCAGGACGCCGAGCACCTCCCGGTCCGCGACGCCCACCGCCAGCCCGGCCCGGAAGGATCCGCGTGCCAGCGTGCCGGCCAGCGTGACGCTCACCGCCGCCGCCCGTCGGCCAGCCAGCGGTCGCGCAACCCGACCAGCACGAGCACCGAGACCAGCAGCAGCAGCAGCGACAGCGCCGTCGCCGCCCGCGGGTTGGTCTGCATGGCGAGGTAGACCGCGAGGGGCATCGTCCGGGTCACGCCCTGGAGGTTGCCGGCGAAGGTGATGGTGGCGCCGAACTCGCCGAGTGCCCGGGCCCAGCAGAGCACCGCTCCGGCCGCCAGCGACGGCCGGACCAGGGGCAGCGTCACCCGGCGGAAGACCGTCAACCGGGAGGCGCCCAGGGTCGCTGCGGCTTCGTCGTACCCCTTGTCCGCGGCGCGGAGGGCGCCCTCGACGGTGATCACCAGGAACGGCATCGCCACGAAGGTCTCGGCCAGCACCACCGCCGCGGTGGTGAAGGGGATGGTCAGGCCGAGCCACTGGTCGAGCCACCGGCCGACGATGCCGGTGCGGCCGAAGGCGAAGAGCAGTGCCACGCCGCCGACGACCGGGGGCAGCACCAGCGGCAGCGTCACCACCGACCGGAGCAGCGAGATGGCGCGGGCCTCGGAACGGGCGAGGACCCATGCGAGAGGCACTCCGAGGACCAGTGCGATCGCGGTGGCGCTGCTGGCGGAGACCAGCGAGAGGCGCAGGGCGTCGAGCACCTCCGCCTCACCGAGTACGTGGGGCAGGTCGGCCCAGGGGCTGCGGACCAGCAGACCGAGCAGCGGCAGCACCAGCAGCGCCAGGCCGAGCACGGCCGGCGCGGCCAGGGGCCAGGGCGTACGGCGACGTGCACGCGACGGCCCGGTCACGCAGACCCGAACCCGTCCCGGGCGAGCACCCGCTGCCCACGCCCCGAGAGCACCAGCGCGACGAACGCCCGCGCGGTCGCGGGGTTGCCGGAGCCGCTGGTCGCGGCGATGGGATAGGTCGTGGAGGCGTTCACGGCTGCCGGGACCGGGATGCCGTGCACCTGCCCGCCTGCAGACCGCACGTCGGTGACGTAGACCAGGCCGGCGTCGACCTCGCCGATGGCGACCTTGGTGAGCACCGAAGTGACGTCGACCTCCTCGGTGACCGGGTGCACGCTGATGCCGGCCCTGGCGAAGACCTCCCGCGCGACCGACCCACACGGCACCTGCGGCTGGCAGAGCGCGACCTTGACGCCGTCGCGGGCCAGGTCGTCGAGGCCGTGGACGTGCCCAGGGTTGTCCGGCGGCACGGCGATCTCCATCGTGTTGCGGGCGAACGGCCTGGGCCTCCGGGCATTGCCGGCCCGCACCACCTGCCGCATGTTGACCGGGCTCGCCGAGGCGAAGACGTCGGCCGGCGCACCGTTGTCGATCTGCTCTGCGAGGTCGGAGCTGCCGCCGAAGCTGAGCTCGACGGTACTGCCCGGGTGCTGCCGCTCGAAGTCGTGGGCCAGAGTGGTGAAGGACCGGGTCAGCGATGCGGCGGCGAAGACGCGGATGGTGCCACCGACGCCGGACGCCGCGCCGCCGGGAGGGGGCGCCTGGCCGCACCCGGCCACCAGCAGCAGCACGATCAGCAGCCACGGCAGCCGGAGCAGGCGTGTCATCGCGCGGGCAGCTCGAGGACGACGTTGGTGGACTTCACCGAGGCGATAGCCAGGACGCCGGGCCTGAGGCGGAGGTCGTCGGCGGCTTCGCGGCTCATCAGGGACACCACCCGGTGCGGTCCGGACTGGATCTCCACCTTCGCCATCACGGTGTCACGCACGACTTTGGTGACCAGCCCGACGAAGCGGTTGCGGGCGGACTGGGCGACCACCGGGCCGGGGTCGGCCCGCTCCCCTGCGTCGGCCAGCTCCTGGGCGAAGGTGGCCAGCGCGGCCCCGTCGACGACCTGGCGGGAGCCCTCGCTGTGGCTGGACAGCCGGCCGGCGTCGACCCACCGACGGACGGTGTCGTCGCTGACGCCGAGCAGTTCGGCCGCCTCGCGGATCCGGTAGCTGGGCACGACCGGCAGTCTACCCGCATCTGCGGTGAAAGGCGCCCTCAAAGTCCTCATCTGCGGATCGGAGCCCGGTCTAGGCTCAGGGGTGGGTGCCGCGGAGGAGGTCGTGAGGAGATGGCGTCCGGCCCGTCCACGCTGCGCCGGCTCCGCGCCGGCGTGCGCAGCCGGTCGGCAGCGTTCGCCACGCTGGTCGTCGCCGTGGTGATGGTGATCGGCTCGGTGGTGCTGGTCCTGCTGCTGCAGGCCGGCGTCCGTTCCGACGTCCGCGCCGCAGCCCAGGCCCGCCTCGGCGAGGTGGCCGGCCGCCTGCACGAGGGCACCGGCCGGCCGCTGCAGCGCGACCTCGAGCTGCGCACCCATGAGGGCCAGCTGGTCCAGGTGATCGCTCCGGACGGCACCATCACCGCCGCGTCGTCCGCGCGCGCCCGGCTCACCCAGCTGACCAGCATGCGCCCGGCGCCGGGCACCACCCGCAGCATCCGTGCCCAGCTGCCGGTGCTTGGCGGCGACCACTCCTACCTGCTCGTGGCCCGGGGGGTGCGGCATGCCGGGCAGACCTGGACGGTGGTGGTCGCCAGCTCCCTGGAGACTGCGACCGACTCGGTGGAGAAGCTGCTCGGCTACCTCCTCGCAGCCCTCCCGATCACGATGCTGCTGGTGGCGGCGGGCACCTGGGTGGTCGTCGGCCGGGCACTGGGCCCGGTGGAGCAGATCCGGCGCCAGGTCGCCACGATCGAGAGCACCGACCTCGGCCGGCGCGTGCCGGTGCCGGTGACCTACGACGAGGTGCAGCGACTGGCCGACACGATGAACCAGATGCTTGTCCGGCTCGAGCAGGGTCAGCAGCGCCAGCGCCGTTTCGTCTCCGATGCCAGCCACGAGCTGCGCAGCCCGCTGGCCACCTTGTCGGCATCGCTGGAGCTCAGCGCGGTCCACGGGCAGGAGCCGGCAGGGCTCCCGATCATGCAGGCCGAGGTCGTGCGGATGCAGCGGCTGGTCGACGACCTGCTGCTGCTGGCCAGGGCCGACGACAACGGCCTGCGGCTGGCGTTCGGCGACGTCGACCTCGACGACCTCGTGTGGCTGGAGGTCGAGCGGCTGCGCACCAGCAGCCAGCTCCGCGTCGAGGGCTCGATCACGCCCGCGCGCGTGCAGGGGGACCGGGTCCGCCTCGACCAGATGCTGCGCAACCTGGTCGAGAACGCTGCCCACGCTGCGCGCAGCACGGTGCGGGTGTCCCTCGGCGCCAGAGGCGGTGAGGCGGTGCTCACCGTGGACGACGACGGCCCCGGCATCCCACCCGAGGACCGGGCGCGCGTCTTCGAGCGCTTCGTCCGGCTCGACCGCGGCCGCAGCCGGGACCACGGCGGCAGCGGCCTGGGCCTGGCGATCGTCCGCGAGGTTGCCCGCGGGCACGGCATCACCACGGTGGTCGGCGACTCACCGCTGGGTGGTGCCCGCTTCGAGCTCCGGATGGCGTGCGAGCTGGAGGTCCCCGAGGAGGAGGACGCCACCCGCGGTCAGCTGCCGGACCCGACCATCGCCCCGCCGTCGGGGTCGAGCCGGTAGCCCACACCCCGGATCGTCTCGATGCAGTCGGTGCCGAACGGGTGGTCGAGCTTGCGGCGCAGGTAGCGCACATAGACCTCGACGATGTTCAGGTCGCCGTCGAACGACGGGTCCCAGACGTTGCGAAGGATCTCGGACTTGCTGACCGCGTCACCACGATGCTGCATCAGGAACTCCAGCAGGTTGAACTCCCTCGGGGTCAACCGGACGTCGACGCCGTTGCGGCTCACCCGGTGCGAGACCGGGTCGAGGACCAGGTCACCGGCGGTGAGCACGACCGGACGCTCGCTGACCCCACGGCGGATCAGCGCCCGCAGCCGGGCCACCAGCACCATGAAGCTGAACGGCTTGGTGAGGTAGTCGTCAGCACCGAGGTCGAAGGCGTCGACCTGGTCGTACTCACCGTCCTTGGCGGTCAGCATCAGCACCGGCGTCCAGATGCCGCGGTCGCGCAGCTCACCCAGCACGGTGTAGCCGCTCTTGCCGGGCAGCATGATGTCGAGGACGATCACGTCGAAGTCGCGCTCGGTCAGCGCCCACAGGCCCTGCTCGCCCGTGTGCGCAACCTCCACCACGAAGCCCTCGTCGGCCAGACCCCTGCGGACCGTCTCCGCAAGGCGGCTCTCATCCTCGACGACCAGCACACGCATGCGTCCATGGTGGGGCCCCCACCTGACAGGCCCCTGAGAACCGAGTCGTCGTTCAGCGCAGTCTCAGCCCGGCCGCCCTAGCGTGGCCCGGTGCTGGTCATCGCCAGGCTCGTCGTCGCAGGCTGGGCGCTGCTGCTCGTCGGCGGCTGCGGCCAGGGCGCCTCGCCAGCGGCCGCCCCGACGCCGGTGCCGACGAAGGCGCCGACCGAGACGCCGACCAAGGTGCCGACCGAGGCGGCGACCACGGCTGGGCCCTGGCACGTGGTGGCCCTCGGCGACTCCGTGACCGCGGGTGCCCGTTGTGACTGCACGGCCTTCCCGCAGCTCTACGCTCGCGACCTCGGGCGCGCGCGTGGGGCGCGGGTCACGGTCCAGAACCTCGGCGCCGACGGTCAGGACACCTCCGGGCTGCTGGCCCAGCTGCGTCGGGCCGGCTCCGCGCAACGCCAGGCCGTACGCCGCTCCGACATCGTGCTGCTCACGATCGGGGCCAACGACTTCGGCGATCACCACGACGACGTGGTCGCCGACCGCTGCGCCCTGGAGCAGCGCGACTCGTGCGTCGACGGTGAGCTTCACCAGCTGCGCCGCAACATGGCCGCCCTGCTGGGGATCATCCACGACCTCCGTCGCGGACATCCGACAGCGGTGCTGGTCACCGGCTACTGGAACGTCTTCGAGGACGGCGCGGTGGCCCGCCAGGAGTTCTCAGCAGCCGGGGTCCGGGCCACGCGGACGCTCACCCTGAGGGCCGACACCATCCTCCGGGACGTCGCCCGGCGGGAGCGCGTCACCTTCGTCGGCCTGTACGCCGCTTTCCACGGTCCAGCGGCGCACGGGGACGTGACCCACCTGCTGAGCGGGGACGGTGACCATCCCGATGCGGCGGGTCAGGCGCTGATCGCCCAGCGGCTGCTCGCGGCCGGGCTCGCGGGGCTGGTCTCCGGTTGAGCCCCGGGCGGCGGCCGCGAAGTCGGCACCCAGCACGACGCAGGCGGCCAGCGCGGCGACCACGCATCCAGCGGCCAGTCCCCCGGTGCCGGTGCGCACGCCGTCGCCCAGCGCAAGGATCCCGACGGCACCGGAGACCAGCACCTCGACGACCCACATGGTGGCCGTCACCGGCCCGACGCGACCGCGCTGCACTGCCCGGGCGAAGGCGAGCGTGCCCAGGACCCCGAAGGCCGCGACCGCCCAGGCCAGCGGCTCGGTGGCAGCCGCCCGCACGGCGGCCCCCAGCCCCGGCGGGAGCGGCAGCGCCCGGACGCAGACGGCCAGCCACGAGAACGCCCAGCCGGCGAGCAGGGCGTGCTCGACGCCGCCACCGGCGCGGGCCCGGCCCACGAACCAGCCGATGCCGAGGACCAGCGCCCCCACCACGGCGGCCAGCAAGCCGCCGCCCGACGCACCGGCAACCTCCGGACCTGCGGACCAGGCCAGGCCGATGAGCGTGAGCACCACGACGCCGATCGCCAACGCGTCGCGCCGGGCGGGTCGATGGCCGAGCACCGGCCAGGCAAGCAGCACCGTCACGGCCAGGGAGGTGGCCAGCAGCGACTGCACCACGAAGAGTGGCAGCGACCGCATCGCGAGGATCGACGCGACCCAGGCGAGCAGGTCGGCGACCAGGCCGGCGGCGTACCACGGCTTCGCCACCACGCCCAGACCGTCGTCGTCGCGGGCGGCGCGCGCCTGCACGACCGAGGCCGCGCCGTAGCCGACCGCACCGGCGGCGGCCTCCGCCAACGCCAGGACCTCAGCGCTCACCGGATGCCGTTCATGAAGCGGCCGAGCAGTGGCAGCTCGCTGATCCCCTCGACGTCGGCGATCACCAGCCCCTGCGCGGCGATGCCGTCCATTCCCGAGGTGAGCACGTAGCGGGGTACCCAGGTGGGTCCGAATTTCGCGTTGAAGCGCCACAGCGACTCCAGCTGGGAGTTGGCGCCGGCGCGGCGCAGCACCGCCCGGCCCATGCGCGCCAGTCGGCCGCCGTTCTCGCCGGCGACCACGCTGCGGAGCACCGCGAAGTTGAGCCCCAGCCCCGACTGCCCGCGAGCGGCGAGACAGCCGATGGTCTCGACGATCAGGTAGTCGATGACGCCGTTGGGGAGGGTGGGGTCGGTGTTGCGCCGCATCACGTCGAGCGACCAGCCGTCGATGCCCGGCGCGGGCACCCACTGGATGAAGGCCTGCGGCGTGCCCTCGGCGTCGCGGGCGATGCTCATCAGGAAGCCGGTGTCGTCGGGGTCGAACAGCCGTGACAGGGTCATCGAGAACCCGCGCTCGACCTCACCGCGGCGGCTCTGCGAGGCGAGGGCGACGAGCTGGTCGCGCAGCTCGGGCGCGAGCAGGGCCGGGTCCTCGAGGCTGACCGTGTAGCCGGCCCGGATCACCCGGTTGTGCGCCTGCCGCAACCCTCGCATCGCCCGGCCCTCGAGGCTGAAGGCGCGGCAGTCCAGCACCCCCTCGTCGCCGAGGTAGAAGGCCCGCATGCCCGATGCCTGGTAGGTGGGCAGCCAGTCGGCGGAGGCAGCCAGCACGCTCAGCGACCAGCCGTGCGCCTCCACGAAGGCCCGGAAGTCGGCCCACACCTGGGCGCGCTCCGACCGTGGCCCGACCGGGTCGGGGGAGACGATGCAGACACCGGCGCGGACGGCATAGGCGACCACGCTGTCGCGGGAGAAGAACCACCGCTTGTCGTCGCGCAGCGCGAAGTGGTCCAGGGTGCCGGCCCCGTGCTCCGTGACCACCCGGCGGGCCCGTTCGCGCTCGGCGCGGTGCACGTCGGCGGCGACGAGCAGGCACTTGCGTGGCGACAGCAGCACCCACAGCGCGGCCGCGACGATCAGGCCGCCGAAGCCGGCGAGCAGCGGCGTCACCAGCGCGGAACCGTAGCCGAGCGGGACCCAGGTGCCGCCGAAGAGCCGCAGCGCCGCGGCGGCGATCGCGGCGTCGATGTCCTGCCGGTCCTGCCCGGCCACGACCGCGGCGCAGAACAGGGCCACGACCGTGCCGCCACCGGCGACCGCCGCCGCGCGCCACACGGCCCCCCGGCTCGGGCGCACCGGGAAGGCGCGCCGGTGGCGGCCCAGCCACCACGCGCCGGCGGCCGACAGCACGGCCTCCTCCACGTCGATGCCCTTGACCAGGTGGAGCACCACCGAGACGCCCAGCAGCAGCATCGTGCTGACCCAGGCCAGCTGCTGCCCCTGGCGCAGGCCGCGCGCGGTGAGCAGCAGGGCGAGCGAGACGAAGACCAGGGTGACCGCGGCGGTCTGCGGGATCACGAACGGCACCACGGACAACAGGTCCTGGAGCCGGTTGCGCATCGGCGGCGACAGCGCGGAGAGGAGCCCGACCAGGGCGACCACGGTGACGCCGTACGACGCGAGCTTGCGCGACCGCTGCCGCGAGCCGAGCAACGCGAGGGGCAGGGCCTGGACCGTCACTGTGAGCTCCGGGTGGAGTAGAGGTGGCGCGAGAGCCAGCCGAGCGACTCGGGGATGACCGGCCTCCAGGTGCTGAAGGTGTGCCCACCACGCGGCTCGATGATCGAGTCGACGGTCATCGGCGGCTTCACCAGGCTGATGAATCGTTGGCTGTTCAGGTGGCCGTAGGGACCACCCTCACCCAGCGAGGTCATCACCAGCAGTGCGACGTCGGGGGCGGGCTGGTGCTGGAGCCGCCAGTCGAGGTTGTTGAGGTTGCGGACCATCCGCGACCCACCCCAGAGGCTACCGGTCGTGTTGTCCGCGAGTGTGGTGAAGTAGCCGGAGAACGACACTGCGGCCCGGAACCGGCTGGGCGTCGTCATGGCGAGCTTGGCTGCGCAGTAGCCGCCCGTCGAGTCGCCCGCCGCCCCCCACTGGTCCGGCAGCGTGCGGAAGTGGGCGTCGATGGCGCTCGGGACGTCCTGGGCGAAGAAGCTGAGTGCCTGGGGGCCGCCGGGCACGTCGGTGCACTCGGTGTCACGCGGGAAGGTCACCGCCGGCCGCATCATCACCAGCACCATCGGGCGGGCGGCGCGGTGCCGGATCTCCTCGCGCAGCGCCGACGGGTACTTCAACCGCACCGTCTGCTGCAGGCCGATGCCGGGATAGCCGGTCAGCACGAGCACCGCCGGGAGGCGCCGGTGCGGCTGGGTGAAGTAGGCCGGGGGCAGGTAGACGAAGGCTCGCTCCTCCAGCTGCGAGTTGGCGCCCTGGATCCGGAGGGCCTCGAGCCGGCCTCGAGCGCGCCAGACCGCGGGGTTGCGGTAGGCCGGCAGCGGGTGGACGTCGGTGACCGAACCCGGGCGGTGACCCGGTGTCCAGGCGACACCCTGGCTCCCCGCGCCGGTGGCCGGCGCGGTGATCCCCGCCGCCTCGGCCGTTCCGCTGAACAGGTCGCTCCACGAGCCGTAGAAGTAGCCGTAGTCGTTGAGCAGCACCGCGACCAGCAGCACTGCCGAGACCTGGCTGGCGATGACGAGCCCGAGCCGGCCGAGCCGGCCCAGGACGGGGTACCGCAGCCGCGACCACGAGAAGAACACCAGCAGCGGGAAAGCGACCGTGCACAGCACGAGGAGCACGACCAGCGGACGTCCCATCAGGCTCACGGCGCAAGGGTGCCGCGGAGGTGCTGAGCCCCCGCTGAGGCGCTCAGCGGACCCTCAGCGGAGGGGGTCGCATGCGAGGTTTGGCTCCGCCCGGCACGGGCACCGCGAGGTGGTGCCCCCGAAGGAAGGAGACACCATGCCCGGCGGCAAGAGTCCTGGACCCAGCGTCAAGGACAAGAAGATGTACGAGGAGATCCGCGACGAGGGCGCCAGCAAGCAGAAGGCGGCCCGGATCGCCAACGCGTCGGCGAACAGCTCGCGATCCTCGGTCGGCAAGAAGGGCGGCCAGTCCGCGTCCTACGAGGACTGGAGCGTCAAGGACCTGCGCAAGCGGGCCGGGGAGATCGGCATCGACGGCCGGTCGAAGATGAACAAGGGCGAGCTGGTCAAGGCCCTGCGCAATCACTGATCAGGTGAAGATGCTGACCCCGCCGGGACCGACGAGCAGCCCGATGATGATCAGCGCGACCCCCCAGAGGATGCCTCCCCGGATGATCGTGATGCAGCCGAAGATCACCAGGATCACCGCGATGATCCACAGAACGAAGTCCATCTGACTCCTCCCTTCCCTCGCGGGCAAGGCTTCCCCCTGCCAACGGCCCGAAACCCCGCGCGCCGGCTAGGGCCGAGCCGGCGTCGATGACGCCCGGCACCGGAGTGCCGGTCCCCGACTCGTCGGCCAGCGGGTACCCGCCGTCGCGGTCCCCAATCAACCGCCGGCCGACGGGAATAGCCGGTGCCCGCTCCGGCGCTCTCCTGACATGGAGCTCGAGGAGGCGCTGGTCGCGGCGCGCGCAACCAACCAGTCGGTGCTGACCACCATCCGCCGCAACGGACGACCGCAGCTCTCCAACGTGGTGCACGCCGTCGGTGACGACGGGCTCGTCCGGGTGTCCACCGCGGCCGACCGGGCCAAGTACCACAACCTGCGGCGCACCCCCTGGGCCGCGCTGAAGGTCGACGGCGAGAGCTTCTGGTCCTACGCGGTGATCGAGGGCGATGTCGAGCTCTCCGCCGTGGCCGAGCGGCCGGACGACCCCACGGTGGAGGAGCTGGTGGCGCTCTACCGCTCGATCAGCGGTGAGCACCCGGACTGGGAGGAGTACCGGACGGCGATGGTGACCGAGCGTCGGGTCGTCCTACGACTCCGCCCCACCAAGGCGTACGGCGCCCTGCGCTGACTGTCGGAGAAGACTGTCGACCCGTCGGTTCGTCGCATGGCTGCTGCCGCCCTCGGGTACCCGCTGGCCATGACTGAGAACACCGGAAATGCCCAGCACGACGTCGTCGACCTGCTGATGCAGCAGCACGACCGGGTCCGCCAGCTCTTCGCGGCGGTGGAGTCGACGAGCGGTGATGCACGCAAGGACAGCTTCGAGGAGCTGCGCGCCCTGCTCGCTGTGCACGAGACCGCCGAGGAGATGGTCGTCCATCCGTCGGTGAAGAACCAGGGCGGCGCCGGCGAGGGGGTCGTGGAGTCGCGGCTGCAGGAGGAGCACGACGCCAAGGAGGTGCTCTCCGACCTCGACGGCATGGACGTCAACGACGCCAACTTCACCGAGAAGTTCGCCACGCTCAAGCAGATGGTGACCGACCACGCGGAGAGCGAGGAGCGCGAGGAGTTCCCGCTGGTGAGGCAGATCAACGACGCCGACCAGCTCGCCAAGATGGCCCGGGCGGTGCAGAGCGCGGAGAAGATCGCGCCGACCCACCCACACCCGGGCGTGGAGTCGCAGGGCGCCAACATGGCGGCCGGCCCGATCGCGGGGCTGATCGACCGCACCCGCGACGCGGTCAAGTCCGCGCTGTCCTGAGGCGCTGGTTGCCCACGAACTGACCCTGGCGGCCTGCCCCGGCCGACCTGCCCCGCGTCAACTGGCGCCGGCGGTCGGGGAGGCCGACGGGCTCAGCGACGGCGTCGGCGCCTCGGTCGTCGGGATCTCCGAGGGGCTCGGCGTCGGTGGCACCGACGCGGTCGGCGACGGGGTGGGTGCCTGGGTCGCCGTCGTGCCGGCGGTCGGCACGACCGTCGGGGTGCCCTTGGAAGTGGGGAGGTCACGCGGCGCCGGCGTGGCGGGCTGCTTCTTGCCGCCTCCGCCGATGTCGGAGAAGGTGGTCCCGTGGCGCTGGTGGGAGCCGCCGGTGAGGTTGGACACCGGCTGGCCGGCGATCAGCTCGAAGACGGTGATCGCGACCATGGCCACCACGAAGAGGCCGACGGTCAGCAGCGCGATCCGCTTCCACGGCAGGGCAGCCAGCCGCTCCCCCCACGAGCGCGTCGCTGCCCCTTCCGAGGTGAGCTCGTCGAGCTCGGCCTGGGCCTGGGCGAGCTGCTCGTCGGCATGCCCGAGGTGGCCCTCCACCGCCGTGTCGCTGGCCCGCCGGCGGTTGGCCCGTCGTACCTCCGCCTGGGCGACGCCGACCCTCTGCAGTGCGAGCCCCTGGGCCCGTGCCACCCGCTCCCTGCTGCGGGCGAGACCAGTGCTGTAGAGGCTGCTGCTCACCGAGACGACGACGCTGCCGAGGGCCGCGCCGACGATCGTGCCCGCTGCGCCCAGGGTGGACAGCACGACGGCCGAGGAGACCGCCGCCAGCGCGCCGGCGAAGATCTTCACCCAGTCGATCTGGACACGTGGCTTCTCGTCGGGGATCTGGTCGGGCATCGCGTTCCAGTATGGCCACGGGCCCAAGGTGTTCCGGACCTTGGCCGCGGGCCGTGAGAGGCAGGTCACGCCCTACGCTGGAGGAGTGACTGGCCAGCCCGTGAAAGCCCTGCTCCTCGAGAGCATCCATCCGTCTGCGAGCGAGGTGTTCGCCGCCGCCGGCGTCGAGGTCGAGACCCGTCCGGGCGCGCTCTCGGAGGAGGAGCTCGTTGCCTCTCTCCCGGGGTTCGCGCTGCTCGGGATCCGCTCGGGGACCAACCTGACCGTGCGCGCCCTCGAGGAGGCGCCCGACCTGATGGCGGTCGGCGCGTTCTGCATCGGCACCAACCAGATCGACCTGCCCGCCGCCGCCCGCGCCGGCATCGCCGCCTTCAACGCGCCCTACTCCAACACCCGCAGCGTCGTCGAGCTGGTGATCGGGGAGATCATCGCGCTGGCCCGTCGGCTGCCGGAGAAGAACCAGCGGATGCACGACGGCATCTGGGACAAGTCCGCGAAGGGCAGCCACGAGATCCGCGGCCGGGTGCTGGGCATCGTCGGCTACGGCAACATCGGCTCGCAGCTGTCGGTGCTGGCCGAGGCGGTCGGGCTCCGGGTGATCTTCCACGACACCGCCGACGTGCTCGCGCACGGAAACGCCGAGCGGGTCGCGACGATGGACGAGCTGCTCGCCCGCTCCGACGTCGTCTCGTTGCACGTCGACGGGCGGCCCGGCAACGCCGGACTCTTCGGTGACGCGCAGTTCCGCAAGATGAAGCCGCGGTCGATGCTGATCAACGCCTCGCGCGGGATGGTGGTCGACAACCAGGCCCTGAGGGAGCACATCCTCTCCGGCCACCTCGCCGGCGCGGCCCTGGACGTCTTCCCGGTCGAGCCGAAGCGGCAGGGCGAGCCGTTCGAGTCGCCACTGCGCGGGCTGGACAACGTCATCCTCACCCCCCATGTCGGCGGTTCCACCCAGGAGGCGCAGGAGGAGATCGGCCGCTTCGTCTCGAGCAAGCTGGTGTCGTTCCTCAACCGCGGCGACACGGCGCTGTCGGTCGACCTGCCCGAGCTCTCGGTGCCGCCGCTCGACGGCAGCTTCCGACTGGCGCACCTGCACCGCAATGTCCCGGGCGTGGTCGCAGAGATCAACCGCGTGCTGCTGGAGGAGGGTGCCAACGTCGTCGCGCAGTACCTCTCCACGCTGGGCGAGCACGGTTATGTCGTCACCGACGTCGCCACTCCGCTGCCGGACAAGGTGATCGACCAGCTCGCCGGGCTGCCCGAGACGATCTGGCTGCGCACGCACGACTGACACGCGGGCTCAGCGGGTCAGCGCCTGCCGGACCAGGGTCCCGCTCCAGCGCCGACAGGTCCCCGAACGCCACCCGGGCGCCGGGCAGCAGCGGCTCGAACCCGTGTCGACGCGACGTCGGCGGGTCGCCGCCCGGGTGAACTTCAGCGCCGCCTCGACCGCTTCGGCGCCGCTGTTGTCGAAGAAGGCCCGGTCCAGGGGACCCTCCGCGAGGTGGTTCAGGCGCCGGCGGTGGTGCTGAAGCGGCGCAGGAGCACCGGCTCACAGCAGGGTCGCGGTGTCACCCACCTGGATCCGGCCGGTCTCCTCGACGTCCACCATCAGCCCGAAGTCGAGGTCGTGGATGGCCGCCAGCGCCTTGAGCAGTCGGCCGTCGTCCGGCAGCCCCTCGTGCGGCTGGGCCATGTCGACCATCACGCAACGCGGCATCCCGGGCCCCAGGCGTACGACGACCTCGCTCCCGATCGCCATCCGCCGGCCGCGCCAGTCGTCCTCGACGAAGCCGGTCCCGTCGACGTCGAGGAGCAGGTTGGCCCGGAACCGGGCCGGCTCGGGCGCCGCCCCGGCGAGCTCCTCGACCCGACGCACCGCAGCGGTGGTCACCAGGTGCAGCGGGGAGTCGTCGTGGTGCTGGACGGTCGTCTCCCGGGCCAGCCGAAGTGGCCGGCCCAGGAGATCGCTGACCGCGTCGCCGGCCCGGTCGGCGGTCAGCTCGCGTCCGTCCGGGAAGGTGATCGTCGGGACGTCGCCGTCCAGCCTCGCCCGCAGGTCGAGCAAGCCCTCGATGCGGCGGAAACGGCGGGTGGTCTTGCCGCTGCCGATCCCGCCGTCGGGCGTGTAGACCGCCCAGACCCGGTCACCGACCGCCCCGCGCTCCTCGATGTCGAGCCGGTCGAGGTGCTCACCGGCCATCGACTTCACCGGATAGCGCGCCAGCGCCGCGACCCTGCCCACGCGCTCTGCCACCGCGCCAGCCTAGGGCCGATCAGTCGCGCTCCAACCGGGCCAGGCACTCCTGACCGGTCACGAAGGGATCCAGCCCGACCACCTCGAGCGGCGCGCGCAGCTCCTCCAGGGCGCCCTGCATCAGTCCGAGGTGCACGGCACAGACCACGCCGGGCTTCTCCTGGGCCACCTCGTGGAAGGGGCAGTGGTGGATGCGCACCCGCGGCTCCCCGCCGTCGAACAGCTCGGGCTCGAAGCCGACCTGGGCCATCAGCTCCTGCAGACGGCGCAGCGCCTCGTCGGCGTCGAGGTCCTCGCCCGGCGCGGGCCCGTCGACGAGGTGGTGGCCCCACATCCGGCCCGCGGCGGCCGCACTGGCCCCCTTCGGGTCCAGGGCCGCGACCAGCTCGGCCAGCATCCGGGCCAGCAGGCGGTAGCTGCGCACGTCGGCGGCCCGCGACCGGGCGGAGTAGAGGATGCGCGGGCGGCCCGGCCCTGCCGCCTCCTCGGTCCGCCGCTCGGCCAGCCCGTCGTCGACCAGCGCGTCGAGGTGGAACCGCGCCGTGTTCACGTGCAGGCCGGCCGCCTCCGCCGCCTCGGTGACCCCGACCGGGCCGTCGGCCTCCCGGAGGCAGGCGAGCACCGCCGACCGGCTGCGCCCGAGCGGCCGGGGAGCGGCGTCCACCGGGTCGGTGAGCAAGGTCCGGTCGGGTATTGACATATCGGCA
Source organism: Nocardioidaceae bacterium (assembly GCA_025980475.1). Taxonomy (GTDB): domain Bacteria; phylum Actinomycetota; class Actinomycetes; order Propionibacteriales; family Nocardioidaceae; genus Marmoricola. Next base: position 36,784 of record JAICXL010000003.1, read on the forward strand.
TTGTTGTAACGAAACTTTCTCGTGTCAATGGCCCTGAGGGGGCCCGAACCAGACTGCACGGGGGATGGAGCGAGATGTCGAGGAGCTTCAACGAGAAAGAGCCACGGACGGCCCGGCGGCACCGCTGGGTCGGCGCGGCGCTGGTCGGACTGGGCGACGGGGTCAGCCGGCGCGCCGAGCACGCCGCCCGCACCGGGCGGCACATCCTGCCGGGAGCGACCCGGGTCGACGTGCTCGAGGTCTACTGCGGCGACTGCCGGGTTTCCTATAGCGACCAGGCCGGAAACTGGCCCTGCAGCGGGGTGGCTGCGCGGCCTGCTTGACGATCGGCCAGCATGGGAGGATGCACCCGTTGCTGACCTTCGGTCACGGCACGGCGTCGCAGGACGAGATCACCGCTCTCCTGCAGGGCGCCGGCGTCGGGTCGGTCGTCGACGTGCGCACCGCACCGGGAAGCAGGCGGCACCCGCACGTCTCCCGGGAGGCGCTCGCGGCCTGGCTGCCCGAGTCCGGCATCGACTACCGCTGGGAGAGGCGGCTCGGCGGGTTCCGCAGGCTCGAGCCTGGTTCGCCGGACGTGGTCTGGCGACACCCGTCGTTCCGGGCCTATGCGGGCCACATGCGCACGCCGGAGTTCGTCGCTGCCATCGACGAGGTGCTGGCCTCCTCCTCGGGGACCACCGTGGTCATGTGCAGCGAGTCGGTCTGGTGGCGCTGTCATCGCCGGCTGATCGCGGACTTCGTCGCTGTGGCCCGCCGGGCCGGCGTGCGCCACCTCATGCACGACGGGAGGCTGGCGGAGCACCGGCTGGGAGAGGGTGTGCGTCTGCGGGAGGACGGCCTTCTGGTCTACGACGCCGGGCCGCGGCCATCGGGATGAGCCCGTTCAGCGGGCGGCGAGGAAGTCCAGCACGCGCCCGGTGAGCAGGCCCGCAGCGTCGGCGTCGTACGACGGCAGCGAGCTGTCGGTGAACAGGTGCCGGTCTCCGGGGTAGAGGAAGAGCTCGCCCTCGTCGACGGAGGCGACCAGCTCCCGGGCGGCGTCGACGTCGCCCTCACCGCTGAAGAACGGGTCGGCGTCCATGCCGTGCACCTGGAGCGGGACTCCCTCGGGCCAGCTGCCGAACTCGGCCGCCGGCGCGCAGGACTCGAAGAACAGCGCTCCGACCGCCCCCGGCCGGGTGATGGCCAGCTTCTCAGCCGGCATCACGCCGAAGGAGAACCCGGCGTAGACGACGGCTGCCGGCAGGTCGACGACCGCGTCGACCGCGCGCTGGACCATGGCTCCGAAGCCGGCCGCCTCGAGGTGGGCCATCCCCTCGTCGACGCTGTCGAAGGTCCGCCCGTCGAACAGGTCCGGCGTGTGCACGGTGTGGCCGGCTCCGCGAAGGCGGTCGGCGAACGCGACGACCCCGGGGGTCAGTCCGCAGACGTGGTGAAAGAGCACGACCTCAGCCACGGCTCGACCCGCCCGCCGGTCGCCAGTCCGCCGGCGGGTCCTCACCGACGCGGCCGTCGATGGCCTCCCGGATCAGGTCGGCGTGCCCCGTGTGCCGGCCGTACTCCTCGAGCAGGTCGCACAGCAGCCGCCGCAGGCTGGGCCGGCGACCGTCAGGCCAGGACAGGTTGACCGGCTGGTCGAGGCCGCCACCCTCGAGCGCGGCCGCGAGCCGGGCCCGGGAGCGTTGCACCGCCGCGTCGTAGAGCGCGTAGAGCGTCCCCGGCCGGTCGTCGGCAGCGGAGTGCCACTCCCAGTCGGGATCCGACTCCAGGTCTGCGGTCTCCCAGGGTGCGCCGAGGGACTCGCCGGCGAGCTTGCCGGTGAAGTAGTGGTCCTCGACCAGCGCGAGGTGCTTGAGCAACCCGCCGAGCGTCATGGTGGAGGCGCCGACGGGGACGGCCAGGCCGACGGCGTCGAGGCCGTCGGCCTTCCAGCGGAAGGTGGCGCGCAGTCGCTCCAGCGAGCCGGTGAGGTGCTCGGCCTCGGTTCCGGCGATCGGCGGTTCCCAAGGGGTGGTCGTCGTGGTCATGGGTCGACCGTAGGACCGGTTCCGGACGGATCGCGTCCGGAACTCGTGCCATTCTGTTGCCCATGCACGCGGAGAACCCCACCGCCCGGGCGCTGCTGGCCCTGGAGGTCCTCCAGGGCTCGCCCGGGATCACTGCGGAGCGGCTCGCCGACCGGCTCGGCGTCTCGGAGCGGGCGGCGCGGCGGTATGTGGGCACCCTGCGCGAGGCCGGCATCCCGATCGACTCGGTGCGCGGCCCGTACGGCGGCTACCGCCTCGGCCGTGGCGTCCGGCTGCCCCCGCTCGTGTTCGACTCCACCGAGGCCCTCGGCCTGGTGATGGCGGTGCTCGACGGGCACCACGACGCGGGAGATCCCAGCGACCCGGTCGGTAGTGCGCTCGGCAAGCTGATGCGCGCCCTGCCCGAGCCGGTGGTGGCCCAGGCAGAGGCGGTGCGTCGTACGACCTCCCCCGCGCCCGACCGCAGCGCGGCACGGCCCGAGCCGGCCACCACAGCCGCCCTGGTCGAGGCGTGCACGTCACGGCGCCGGGTGCGGCTCGACTACCGCTCCGAGGCCGGCTCCGAGTGGCTGATGGACGTCGACCCGTGGGCGGTCGTCGTGCGACACGGCCGGTGGTACCTGCTGTGCCGCTCGTGCCAGGCCGACGCCCGACGCGCCTACCGGGTCGACCGGGTCCGCTCCGTCGAGCTGCTCGACGACGCCTTCACCCCACCTGCCGGCCTGGACCCGGTCGCCACGCTCGACGAGCACCTCGCCAGCGGCTGGGAGTACGACACCGAGGTGGTCATCGACGCGCCCCTCGAGGCGGTGGCCAGGTGCGTGCCGAGGACGCTGGGTCGGCTCTCAGCGGTCGGCCCGCAGACCACGCAGCTGACCGGCAGCACCAGCAACCCAAGGTGGTACGCCGAGTGCCTGGCCGCCGTCCCGGTGCCCTACCGGATCGTGCGCTGCGCCGAGCTGCGGGAGGCGGCCCGGGCCATCGGCCAGCGGTTGCTCGATGCCGCTGCCGCTGCCGAGCGATAGCGCTCGTCTCCGCTCAGTGGGCCATGTCGACGAACCGGCTGTAGTGGCCCTGGAAGAGCACGGTCACGTCGCGGGTGGGACCGTTGCGGTGCTTGGCCACGATGATGTCCGCCTCGCCGGGACGGGCCGACTCCTTCTCGTAGGCGTCGTCGCGGTGCAGCAGCATCACGATGTCGGCGTCCTGCTCCAGGCTGCCGGACTCGCGCAGATCAGACATCATCGGCCTCTTGTCCGAGCGCTGCTCGGGCCCCCGGTTGAGCTGCGAGAGCGCGACAACCGGAACCTCGAGCTCCTTGGCGAGCAGCTTCATCTGCCGGGAGAACTCCGAGACCTCGATCTGGCGGGACTCGACCCTGCGTCCCGACGTCATCAGCTGCAGGTAGTCGACCACGATCAGCCTCAGGTCGTGGCGCTGCTTCAACCGGCGCGCCTTGGCCCGGATCTCCATCATCGTCATGTTGGGGCTGTCGTCGATGAACAGCGGCGCGCCGGAGACCTCGCCCATCTTGCGGGCCAGCTTGGTCCAGTCGTCGTCGGTCATCGGGCCGTTGCGGATGTGGTTGAGCGGGATCTTCGCCTCGGCCGAGAGCAGCCGCATGGTGATCTCGGACTTGGTCATCTCCAGGCTGAAGATCACCGAGGTCATGTTGTTGTGGATCGACGCCGCCCGGCACAGGTCCAGCCCGAGGGTGGACTTGCCCATCGCCGGCCGGGCCGCCACGATCACCATCTGCCCGCCGTGCAGGCCGTTGGTGAGCTCGTCGAGGTCGGCGAAGCCCGTCGGGACACCGACCAGCTGGCCGTCCCGGTTGGAGATCGCCTCGATCTCGTCGAGGGTCGACTCCATGATCTCCGACAGCGCCGTGTAGTCCTCCGCCTGCCGCTTCTCGGTGATCGCGTAGATCTCGGCCTGGGCCCGGTCGACGGTGTCGTCGACCTGGCCCTCACCGGCATAGCCCATCTGCGCGATCTTCGTGCCCGCGTCGACCAGCCTGCGCAGGATCGCCTTCTCGCGCACGATGGAGGCGTAGTAGCCGGCGTTGGCGGCGATCGGCACGCTGGCCGAGAGGGTGTGCAGGTAGGGCGCCCCGCCGACCCGCTCGAGCACCCCGCGGCGCTGCAGCTCGGCCGCCACCGTGACCGGGTCGGCCGGCTCGCCGCGGCCGTAGAGGTCGACGATCGCGTCATAGATCGTCTCGTGCGCCGGGCGGTAGAAGTCCGGGCCCTTGACCTGCTCGTTGACGTCGGCGATCGCGTCCTTGCTGATCAGCATCGAGCCGATGACGCTCTGCTCCGCGTCGGAGTCCTGCGGCGGCATCCGGCCGCCCCAGTGCTCCTGGCTGCCGGCCTCCGGCCCGAAGTCGTACGCCGCTCCCCCGTCGTCTCGCCAGCCCTGGTCGGTCTGGCTCGACTCGGTCATGCTCATCGGTTGGCCGCCTTCCCCGCCGTCGTCGCACCCACTGCCGGGCGCGGTCCTGCAGCCCGGTGTCGCTGCCTGACCTCACCCGGTCACGCTAGGGCCGAGCACCCCCAACGCCGCCGAACCGCCTTCCGCCCGGTGGACACTAAGCCCGGAACCGGCGGTCACCAAGCGCCGAATCCACAGCCCCCTGTGGACAACTCGGAGGTCGGTGTGGAACACGCCGACGTAGGTGTGCACAGCCTGTAGACACCGCTGTGGACGGTGAAATCGGATCAGTCGCCATCCCGACGCTGACCTGCGGAAACGCCGCGTACCCGGGTGTGGAGCGAAGAAAGTTAGACCACCCGGTGACCACCGTCCCGGCATCTGGGACGGGCCCGGTCTGTTTGTCGACAAAGGCCCGCGACTTGGCGGAATCCCCAGATTCCCGAGGTTATGCACAGGTATGTTGACCGGTTCAGGCTCGCCCGCGTGCAGGGAGTCGGGCAACACCGCCACGGGCTCGACCGGGAGATCCTCCGGCTCGCCGTGCCCGCCTTCCTCGCCCTGGTCGCCGAGCCGCTCTACCTCCTCGCCGACTCCGCCATCGTCGGCCGCCTGGGCATCGACGGGATCTGGCTGGCCGTGCTCATCGGCGCGGCCGCCACCGCGCTCGGCATCCCGCTGACCCGGTGGCTGGTCGGCCTCTACCGCCCCGGCAGCAGTGTCGCCGACCAGGCCGCGTCGTACCTCCACGTCGGGTGGCTCGGCAATGCTCCTGGTCTACGGCCTGGCCGGCCTGCCCGCGCTCGGCATCCGCGGCTCCGCCCTGGGCACCGTGGTCGCCCAGACGGGCACCGCGGTCGCCCTGCTGGCCGTCGTGGTGCGGGCGGCCCGAGCACACCGGGTGCCGCTGCTCCCCGACCCGGCCGGGATCCGCAGCGCGGGCGGCGCCGGGGTCCCGCTGCTGCTGCGCACGGTCACCCTGCGCGGGTAGCGGCCGGCCGGGACCCGTGCGGTGACCCGCCGGATGCTGCGCTGGGGGCTGCTCAGCGGCGTCGTCACCGGTGCGGGACTGGCGGTCCTGGCACCCTTCCTCGGCGGCCTGTTCACCTGCGCGTCCAGGCGCTGCTGCTGCCCGTGCTGCTGGCCTTCGCGCCGGCTGCCTGGGCAGCGACGGGTCTCGCGACCGGCCCCGCCACTGGGCCCACCACTGGGCCCGCCTCCCTCGTCCTGCTCTGGGTGGCCTTCGGGGTCGCCTTCATGGGCGGCCGCGCGATGGTGCTGCTGCTGCGCGAGCGCTCCGACGGCTGGCTGCGCGTCGGCGCCTGAGTCAGCGGTCGACCGGGATCGGCCGCATCGCCTCGGCCACCGCGACGACGGCGAAGAGCACGACGGTGATGACGTGCACCGAGGTGCACCACAGGCAGATCCGGTCGATCCTGAACAGCTCGGCATAGACGAGCCACAGCACCATCAGCACCCCGGCGCCGAGGGAGACCAACCGCAGCAGGTCGACCCCGCGGGAGCGGCCCCACAGCTGGGGCAGGCACAGCAGCGTGATGCCGATGTAGAACAGCAGGCCGATCAGGGCGACCGGGACGCCCGCGATGGCGGCGTACTGGCTCTTGGTCACCGCGCCGCAGTTGACGATTCCGTTCTCCGAGCAGGCCAGCGTCGTCGAGCCGGTGAAGTGCTCGTAGGTGAGGTACGCCGAGACACCCAGCCCCAGCACGGCGAGTACGAGCGAGGCCGGCCGCACCCAGGCGGGAGGCCAGCCCACCGCCTTCATCGCAGCGGCCGGAGACGCGTTGCGGGCGGTGCTCATGACGCCGGCTGCAGCTTCGAGGCCGCTGCCTGAACACCGGTGGCGGAGCAGACGTTGGCGGGCTTGTTGCCGGTCAGCCTGCAGACGGCGGCGGTGATGGTGTTGGCCGAGCCGTCGACGGCCTTGGCCACGTCGCTGCTCGGGTCGTGCATCGCCTTGGCGACCTGGGCGTGCGTCAGGCCCTTCAGCACACCCGGGTCGTAGCTCGCCCCGCTGCTGAGGAACTTGCCGCCGAAGTAGATGAACGGGATCGGCGGCTGCCCCGGCTGGGCGCCGGGGACGTAGGGCTCGACGCCGTACTTGTTGAGGATCTTCTTGTCGGCCGACGGCAGGCTGTCCAGCGGCTGCTGGTTGCGGTCGGTGGTCTCGTAGCCGGCGAAGGCGACGTAGTCGCTGGAGTAGCTCGCGCCGTGGAACGACAGCGTCGGGGTGTTCGGGAAGACGTCGGTGGACGAGGAGCTGGTCAGCCCGACGTTCGACCAGGTGCCGAACCGGGAGAGGGCCGCGACCACGGCCCAGCGCTCAGCCGCGCAGTAGGGGCAGAACTCGCCCCCGACGTAGAGGATCTTCGGCTTGCCGTTCTCGGTCAGGGAGGTGCCGTTGATGCCCTTCGGGGGGTTGCTGACCGAGCCCGCCCCGATCTTGGCGAAGACGCCGGCCGGCACACTGGTGACCTTGCCGACCACGCGGCCGGCCCCGGCGTCGGAGACCGCAGCGCCGTTGTCGCTGTTGCCGGTGCCGAGCTTGATGCCGACCATGATCAGCACGATCACGATGATCACCCCGACGGCGCCGAGGCTGCCGATCACCCGGGCGCGGCGGCGTCGCTCGGCAGCCTTCAGCTGCGCCAGCTTGGCCTGGCGGGCATTGTCGGCACGCCTCTGCTTGGCGGTGCGTTGAGCCATTGGTGTCCTCCTCCTGCGCCCCAAGGCTAGCGAGAGCCTAGACAGGCACCATGTGGAACCGCTGAGAGGCGTCCGGATCACCCCTGCCGCCAAGCCCTACGCTTGCCGCCGTGACGCCGCTGCAGAGGATCGCCCTGGGTCTGGTGGTGGTCTTCGGCTCCGCGACGTTCCCCGCGCACCCGCAGCCGGCCTGGCACACCTGGGACGCGCTGCCCGACCCACTCGGCTGGGCGCTCGTCGTCGCCGGCCTCGTGCCGCTGCGCCACCTGCACCCGTCGTTCACCACCCCGCTCGCGCTGGCCGTCCTCGCCGGACTGGTCAGCGTGCCGCTGTGGTTCCCGCAGCTGCGGATGCACCTGGACGCGTCCGGGAGCTGGGCGGCCAGCCTGCCGCAGGCGGTGTGCTGCCTCCTGCTGGCCCGCGAGATCGCCGCGGTCGGAGCGGTCCAGCACCCGCCGGACCGCTACCTCGCCCAGCGGTTCGGGCTGCTCGGCTGGGCATTCGCGGTGGTCGCCGTCCTCCCCGCGGTGGTGCTGGGGGCGCACCTGACAGCACTGCAGAGCACGACGCTGACCTTCTCGATGCTGTTCAACGTCGCGCTGGTGTGGCACCTCTTCATGGCGCACCGGCGCCCGGCCCTCTGCGGACCGGGGCCCCGGGAGATCCGGCCCAGGAAGGGCTAGACCCAGAAAGAGTCAGGCCGAGACGACGTTGAGGCTGACCGTTGCCTCCACGTCGTCGTGCACCTTGACCTTGACCGTGTGCGCTCCGAGCGACTTGATCGGGTTGTCGACGATGATCGTGCGCCGGTCGACGGTGGCGCCGCCCTCGCCGATGGCCTCGGCGATGTCCGCCGGCGTGACCGCACCGAAGAGCCGGCCGCCCTGTCCGGACCGGACCTTGACGTTGAAGGTGGAGCCCTCGAGCTGCGCCTTCACCTGGCTGGCCTGGTCGGCGTCGCGGACCGCGCGGGAGTTGCGGGCCTTCTTGATCGCGTCGATGGTGGACTGGCCACCCTTGGTCCAGCGGATCCCGAGGCCACGAGGCACGAGGTAGTTGCGGCCGTAGCCGTCCTTGACCTCGACCACGTCGCCCGGGGCGCCGAGCCCGGTGACCTCCTGGGTCAGGATGAGCTTCATCGCGGGAGAGTCCTTCCTCAGCGAGCCGTGGACGTGTAGGGCAGCAGCGCCACCTCACGGGCGTTCTTGACCGCGACGGCGACGTCGCGCTGGTGCTGGACGCAGTTGCCGGTCACCCGACGAGCGCGGATCTTGCCGCGGTCGGAGATGAACTTGCGCAACAGGTTGGTGTCCTTGTAGTCGACGTAGGTCACCTTGTCCTTGCAGAACTGGCAGACCTTCTTCTTCGGCTTGCGGATCACTGCCTTGGCCATTGTGGTGCTCCCTTTCAGCGAGCCCGGTCCCTGCAGTCATGGGGGCCGGAATGGTTGGGATGGACGGGGGGTGGATCAGAACGGGGGCTCGTCGGTGGCGCCCGGCGTCGCCCAGGGGTCCTGCTGGGGCTGGCCCTGTGGGGCCCCCTGGGGGGCCTGGGGGGCGCCGCCCTGCTGGCCGCCCCAGGCGCCGCCGCCCTGCGTGGAGCCCGTCGCCCACGGGTCGTCGCCACCGGCACCGCCACCCGGACCACCAGCGGGCGCCCCGCCGGAGTAGCCGCCCCCACCGCTGCGGGTGGCCTTGGTGACCTTGGCGGTGGCGTACTTCAGGCTGGGGCCGACCTCGTCGACGTCGAGCTCCATGACCGTGCGCTTCTCACCCTCACGGGTCTCATAGCTGCGGGACTTGAGTCGGCCCTGCGCCACGACCCTGGTCCCCTTGGTGAGCGACTCGGCGACGTTCTCGGCCGCCTGCCGCCAGATCGAGCAGTTGAGGAAGAGCGTGTCGCCGTCCTTCCACTCGTTGCTCTGCTTGTCGAAGGTGCGCGGGGTGGACGCGATCGTGAAGTTCGCGACCGCCGCGCCCGACGGGGTGAATCGGAGCTCCGGGTCACCGGTCAGGTTGCCGATGACGGTGATGATGGTCTCGCCGGCCATGCTGATCCTCCCTTGGATCTTGCCCTGGATCGGGTAGGTGTCGACGTCAGCGGACGTCGGGGCGGATGACCTTAGTGCGCAGCACCGACTCATTGAGGCCGAGCTGTCGGTCGAGCTCCTTGACGGTGGCTGGCTCGGCCTGCAGCGAGACGACCGCGTAGATGCCCTCGGCGTTCTTCTCGATCTCGTAGGCGAGCCGGCGGCGGCCCCAGATGTCGATGTTGTCGATGCTGCCTCCGTCGTTGCGCACGACGTTGAGGTAGGTGTCGAGTGACGGGGCGACCGTGCGCTCTTCGAGGTCAGGGTCGAGGATGACCATGAGTTCATAGGCACGCATAGCGATCTCCACCTCCTTCGGACTCGGGCGGCCACGGCATCTCCGTGGCAGGAGGGCTGATGCGTTGTCGAGCTCCCACCGGAGGAGACGACGACGGGTCAGCATAGCCCGGGTCGGGCCAGCCCGCGAAATCGTCCTGCCACGGGTCACTAGGGTGGGCCGCATGGTGAGCCAGCTGACGCTCGGTGCCCATGTCGACCAGGCCGACCCGGTCGCGGAGGCGGCGGCGCGCGGGGCCGACCACGTGCAGTTCTTCCTCGGGGACCCGCAGGGGTACCAGGGCCCGGAGGTGAGGTACTCCGGCGGCGCGGCCGCTCTGCGCAAGGACGCCGAGGCTGCCGGGGTCGGGCTCTACGTGCACGCGCCCTACGTCATCAACGTGGCGACCACCAACAACCGGATCCGCATCCCCAGCCGCAAGCTGCTGCAGCAACACGTCGACGCTGCCGCAGAGATCGGCGCCCGCGGACTGATCGTCCACGGCGGCCACGTCAACAAGGCCGACGATCCGCAGGTCGGGTTCGACAACTGGCGCAAGGCGGTCCAGGCCACCGACCTGAAGCTGCCGCTGCTGATCGAGAACACCGCCGGCGGCGACAACGCGATGACCCGGCAGCTGGAGCGCATCGAGGGCGTGTGGGCGGCGATCGGGGAAGCCACCGGGCACGAGGACGTCGGCTTCTGCCTGGACACCTGCCACGCCTGGGCCAGCGGCATCGACCTCGCCACGATCGTCGAGGCGATCCGGGCCATCACCGGCCGGATCGACCTGGTGCACGCCAACGACAGCCGCGACGCGGCCGGCTCCGGCGCAGACCGGCACACCAGCCTCGGCGGAGGGCAGGTCGACCCTGACCTCCTCGCCGGGGTGATCCGCGACGCCGGTGCGCCCGTGGTCTGCGAAACGCCGGGCGGCGCCGACGCACACCGCGCCGACTTCGCCTGGCTGCGTGAGCACGTCTGAGCCACCGCTCGGCGCGTAGCCCGGGTGCCCGGCAGTCGTTGAGCAGGCGTGCACGTGCAGCCGCACCGGTCCCGGCCCGCAAGCCGGCGCCGCCAGAGGCGCCGCCGCCGGATCCGCCGCGTGGTCCTGGCGGTCCTCGCCGTGCTCCTGGCCATCGTGCTCGCACTGCTCTGGCTGCTGAACCACCTCCTCGGCGGGATCCAGCGAGCGCCACTGCTGCCGCCGTACGACGGGCCGCCCAGTGTCGGTCAGAACATCCTGCTGCTCGGGTCGGACAGCCGCGCACACAGTCTGCGCCTCGACGCCCGGTCCGACGTCATCCAGCTCGTGCACATCGCCGCCGACGGCCGCAGCGCGGCGGTCGTGCACGTGCCGCGCGACCTCTACGTGCCGATTCCCGGGCACGGGCGCAGCAAGGTCAACGCCGCCTATGCCTGGGGCGGCGCCCCGCTGGTCGTCCGCACCCTCGAGCGGCTCCTCCACCTCAACATCGACCACGTCGCCCAGACCGGCTTCACCGGTTTCCAGAACATCACCGACACCGTGCACGGCGTCGACATGAAGGTCAGCCAGGTGACCGCCCAGGACCGGTCGCTCGGTCTCGAGCACACCGGCTGGCAGCACTTCGACGGCAAGCAGGCGCTGGCCTACGTGCGGGTGCGCTACGGCCTGCGCCTGGGCGACATCGACCGCGGCCGCCGGCAGCAGCAGTGGCTGGCCGCGATGTTGGGGAAGGTGCACCAACCCCGCACCGTGCTCGACCCGGTCCGCCTCTTCACGCTGCTCCATGACGTGACTCCCTACGTCGTCCTCGACGACACCTTCACCAACGCCGACCTGAGGTCGCTGGCCCTGGAGATGCGGCACCTCTCGCCGGCCGACGTCACCTGGCTCACTGCACCGTGGGCCGGCTTCCGCGACGTCACGGGCGTCGGCAGCACGGTCACGCCGGACCGCACCGGGCTGCGGCAGCTCGGGACGGACCTGCGCGAGGACGACATGCCGGCGCTCAGGGCGATGACCGGCTGAGAAATTCCTCCCGCCGCCTCTCGACACCGTGCCCGGGCAGTGCCAAGTTGGTCTCGGCAACTACGAGCTCGGAGGCGTGGGATGGTCAACGTCGGTCTCGGCAAGTCAGTCGTCTCGGCGGCCGCAACGGCCACCCTGCTCGGCGCAGCGGCGCTGGCCGGGCCGGTCAGCAGTGCAGCGGCAGGTCCCCCGGCCGAGTCAGCGGCCCACCCGGCGCGCGCGGCGACGTGCCAGCTGGGGCACGGGGTCAAGCACGTGGTCAGCCTCCTGTTCGACAACGTGCACTTCTTCCGGGACAACCCGAACGTGCCGTCGGACCTGGAGCAGATGCCGCACCTGCGGAACTTCCTCCAGCACGACGGCACCATCTTCTCCAACACCCACACTCCGATGATCGCGCACACCGCGGACGACAGCCTGACCATCTACACCGGGCTCTACGGCGACCGGCACGGGCAGCCGCTGACCAATTCCTACCGGACCTACAACCCCGACGGCAGCAGCGATCCGGCGACGTCGTTCGCCTACTGGACCGACCCGGTCGCCGACACCGCCGGCCCCCCGACGCCCGGCCACGACAGGGCGCCCACGATGGTCTACTCCCCTCGGACCCCGGCGAGGTCGGGCGCCACCTCGCGACAGACCCCGGCGCCCTGGGTGCCGTTCACCCGGGCGGGTTGCAGCGTCGGTGACTTCTCCACCGCCAACATGGTCCTGGAGAGCGCGAAGGCCGACCTGCCCAACGTCTTCGGCCCGAACTCGCCGGAGGTCGCGCAGTACAGCGCGGACCAGGACAGCTACAAGGACCAGGAGACCACCGACTATGTCGGCATGGCCGTCCACTGCGCCCGGCGGGCCACCATCTGCGCCACGGCGACCGGCACCCGCGGCAACCAGACCACCGTGCGCCACACCGCGGTGCCCGACCGGCTGCCGACGGAGCCCGGCGGCTACCGCGGCTTCAAGGCGCTGTACGGCGCCAGGTACACCTCACCGCAGCTCGGCGCCGGCCGGCCGAACCTGACCCACCACGGGTTCCCCGTGACCGACGCCGCCGGCAACCTCGTCGACCTGTCGGGCAACGAGATCGACAACGAGTACTCCGGCACCCCCGGGTTCCCCGGCTTCGACCCGACCGCCTCGCAGTCGCTCGCCTACGTCGCGGACATGCAGGAGGCCGGCATCCCGGTCACCTACGGCTACATCGCCGACCTGCACGAGGTGCTGCCCGGGGACACCGGCTGCACGAGCAACTCCAACACCAGGGACTACGCCGCGCTGGGTCCCGGCGACCCCTGCTACACGCAGAACCTCAAGGCCTACGACCGCGCCTTCGCCATCTTCTTCAGGCGGTTGCGGGCCGACGGGATCACCAAGCGCAACACGATCTTCGAGATCGGGGCGGAGGAGAACGACCAGTTCGACGGTGCCAACGTCGGCCGGGCGATCCAGCCGTCGCCCGCCGGGTGCGACGGCGTCACCACGCCCTGCACCTACACGGACCAGCAGATCGGCGAGCTGCAGGTGAACCTCGCTGCGAAGCTCGCCGGCACGGCCAGCAGCGGCACCCCGTTCGTGCTCGAGCCGCAGGGCGCGTCGATCTACGTCCAGGGGCGCCCGGGCGCCCGGAACCCGGCGGTCCGACAGCTGCAGCGCGACACCGCGGCGATGCGTGGGGACAACCCCTACAGCGGTCGCACGCATCAGCGCATCGTGAAGTACCAGGCCGACTCGGTGGAGCAGCGCATCCTGCACATGCGCACCGCCGACCCGTTGCGCGAGCCGACCTACACGATGTTCCCGGTGCCCGACTACTACTTCTCCACCTCGGGCGCGGACGAGGCGATCACCAACGCCTACGCGTGGAACCACGGCTACTACTCGCCGAACATCGACATCACCTGGTCCGCCTTCGTCGGCCCGCACGTCGCTCGTCGAGGCATCGACGGACCCGGGCCGGCCGGGGGCAACGAGGCGCGGGACCCGAACTCCACGCACACCGTGCCGCAGGCGAGCCGGGTCGGCACCTGGGTGGAGGAGGCCGACATCAGGCCGACGCTGCTGCACCTCGTCGGGCTGCGCGACGACTACCGCTCCGACGGCGAGGTGGTTGGCCAGGCCCTGGCCCGTCCGTCACGCTCGGTACGCGCGGTGAGGCGCCTGGCGCGCGTCTACCAGCAGCTGAACTCCTCCGTCGGCGCCTTCGCCACCCACACGCTGGTGGCCGACTCCCGGGCGCTGGCCAGCGGGTCCGCTGCTGACGACCACGTCTTCGCCACCGTCCACGACCGGCTTCTCGCCCTCGCGGGCCACCGGGACCGGCTGGCCTCCACGATGAAGGCGGTGCTCGCCCGCGCCGACGCCGGAGCCCGGCCACGACCGCACCGCGTGCGGCACCTGGTCCGGGCGGGCCACCGGCTGATCGCCCGCTCGGCCCGCCTCTCCCGGGAGGTCGGCCGCTGAACCCGTAGGCTCTGGCGCGTGACAGCGCCCGACCTCTCCGTCGCCACGATCACTCCCGACGAGCACCTCGCCTTCCTGGCGTCCCGCGACTCGGCGAGCTTCCTGCAGACCCCCGCCTGGGGCCGGGTCAAGGCGGAGTGGCGCAGCGAGTCCGTCGGCTGGTGGAGAGGGGACCAGCTGGTCGGCGCCGGGCTGGTGCTGCACCGCGAGGCCCCCGTCGTACGCCGTTCGCTCGCCTACCTTCCCGAGGGGCCGGTGATCGACTGGGAGACCGAGCATCTCGGCGCGTGGCTGCGTCCGCTCGCCGCCCACCTCAGGCAGCAGGGCGCGTTCGGCGTGCGGATCGGTCCGCCGGTGGTCACCCGGCGCTGGAGCGCGCAGCAGGTCAAGGACGGCATCGCCGACGACGGCATCGGCTCGTTGACCGAGCTGCCGCCGCTCGAACGCAGCCGAACCGGCGCCCAGCTGGTCTCCCAGCTGGTCGAGCTGGGCTGGCGACCGCAGGCGGTCACCGGCGGGTTCGCCGCCGGCCAGCCGCAGTACAACTTCGTCATCCCGCTCGTCGACGACGACGGGAAGCCGCGCAGCGAGGACGACGTGCTGGCGGGGATGAACCAGCTCTGGCGCCGCAACATCAAGAAGGCCGCGAAGGCGGGCGTCGAGGTACGGCGCGGCGACGTGGACGACCTGCCCGCCTTCCACGACCTGTATGCCCACACCGCCGAGCGGGACCACTTCACTCCACGGCCACTGGCCTACTTCCGGCGGATGCTCGAGGCGCTGGACGCCGAGGACCCTGGCGGCGGGCGGATCCGGCTCTACCTCGCCGAGCACGAGGGCGACCTGGTCGCCAGCACGATCTGGATCCGGGTCGGCGCGCACACCTGGTACTCCTACGGCGCCAGCTCGTCGGAGGAGCGCGAGGTGCGAGGGTCCAACGCGGTGCAGTGGCAGATGATCCGCGATGCGATCGCGCTCGGCGCCGGCGTCTATGACCTGCGCGGCATCACCGACACCCTCGCGGCGAACGACTCCCACGTCGGGCTGATCCAGTTCAAGGTCGGCACCGGCGGCGAGGCGGTCGAGTACGCCGGCGAGTGGGACCTGCCCCTCAACCGTGCGCTCTACAAGGCCTTCGAGCTCTACCTGAAGAGGCGCTCTTGAGTGGGCTGACGCTCTACGTGGACGGGGACCGCTGGCGCACGCACCTGCACGCGGTCCTCGAGCGGCGGCCCGGGCTGGTGCCGGTGGCGAAGGGCAACGGCTACGGCTTCGGCAACGGCCGGCTGGCCCGACGGGCGCAGTGGCTCGGCGTCGACACGCTCGCCGTGGGCACCTACGGCGAGGTCGCCGACGTCGCCCAGCGCTTCGACGGCGACGTCCTCGTGCTCACCCCCTGGCGCCCGGGCAGTCCGCACCCGGACGACCCCCGCGTCATCCACACCGTCAGCCACGTCGAGGACGTCCGGGCACTGGCGGCGGTTCGCGGCCTGGCCCACCCTCCCCGGGTGGTGCTCGAGCGGATGACCTCGATGCGCCGGCACGGCCTCTCCGGGAGCGGCCTGGGTGAGGCGTCCGGTCTGGCCCACGCGGCTGGGCTGGCAGTGATGGGCGCCGCCCTGCACCTGCCGCTGCCGACCCGTTCCCACCACGCCGAGGTCGACCGGCTGCTGACCGACGTCGCCGCCGCCGGGGCGACCACGGTCTGGTTGTCGCACCTGACCACGGACGAGCTGGCGAGCCTGCGCGCCCGCTGGCCGGACCTCACCTTCCGGCCCCGGGTCGGCACCGAGCTGTGGCTCGGTGACCGCCGCGCGCTGCAGGTCCGGGCCTCCGTGCTCGACGTCCACCCTCTCGGGCGCGGCGAGGCCTACGGCTACCGCGGCCGCACCGCTTCCCGCAACGGCCACCTCGTCGTCGTGGCCGGAGGGACCGCCCACGGCATCGGCCTGGAGGCGCCCACAGGTGAGCGCAGCCTCCGGGCACGGGCAGCCTCGCTGGCCCGCGGCGGACTGGACGCCGCCGGCTTCGTGCGTTCCCCCTACACCATCGGCGGCAAGCGGAGGCTCTTCGCGGAGCCGCCGCACATGCAGGCCTCACTGCTGTTCCTGCCGGCAGGTGCGCCGCTACCCGGCGTGGGCGACGAGGTCGACGTTCGCGTGAGCCACACGACCACCCGCGTCGACCGGGTGGTCATCGACTGAGCGCGGGCTCCCGCAGCACCGCGTCCGTTGGCGTCATCGGGTCGTGGTCGAGGCACTCGACGCTGCCGGACCCGTCGTCACGGGCCGGGTCGTGCTGGGCCTGGACCACGTCACGGACCACCATCGCGGCCAGATAGAGCTCGGCCAGCGCCCGCACCACGATCGCCACGTCGTAGGCCGGGGACGCGTCACCGGACGAGGCCTGCAGCCAGCCGCCCAGGTAGATCCACACCATGCCGAAGTAGAAGACCTCCGCGGCCTGCCAGATGAGCTGGTCGCGCCAGCGCGGTCGGGCGAGCACGGCGAGCGGCAGCAGCCAGAGGACGTACTGCGGCGAGTAGACCTTGTTGACCAGCAGGAAGGCCACGGTGACCAGGAAGGCCAGCTGCGCGACCCGCGGCGGGTGCTCGACCAGGAGGCCGAGCGCCAGGATCGCCAGGCAGCAAGCCCCGAACACCGCCCACGACACCACGTTGATCGTGTGCGGGCTGGCGGCGTGGCCGCCGTCGCCGGCGACCAGCCAGAGAGAGCCGAGGTCGGGCCCTCGCGCGGAGTTGAACGTCCAGAAGACCTTCCAGCGGTCCAGACCGCCCGTTGCCCACGCAGGCACCTGGGCCAGCACCCAGGTCACCGCCGCGGCAGCAGTCGCGGAAAACGCCCAGGGCAGCCGCCTGCGCCGCAGGGCCACGACCAGGAACGCGCCAAGCAGGAAGAGCGGGTAGAGCTTGGTCGCCGTACCGATCCCGACGAAGATCCCGGCGACCAGCGGGCGTCCGCGCGACCAGGCCCACAGGGCTCCCGCCGTCGCGGCGACCGCGAGGAGGTCCCAGTTGACCAGTCCGGCGAGGAGCAGCGCCGGCGACAGCGCGAAGGCCATCGCGTCCCACGGCCGGTGGCGGTGCGCCCTGGCCAGGAACCAGACCGCCAGCAGCCCGGCGCAGAAGAGCAGCAGTGCGGTGAGCAGGAAGTAGCGGTTGACCTCGGTGCTCATGCCGGGCAGGCCCCAGATGTCGGCCGGACGGGTGGCCGCCCGGACGCTCTCGGGCGGCCCGGTCGCGACCCGGCCGGTGAGCTCCGCGACGGCCCAGGCGAAGTAGGCGATCCCGACCGGGTACTCCATCGCCCGGTAGCGGCCGTGGTCGTGGCCGTAGGGCCACTGCCGCTCGGCGAGCCCCCGGCCGGTGTAGAGGTAGGGGACGTCGGAGTAGCACATCCGGCTGTAGCGCACGGTGTCGCTGTTCCAGTCGCTGGTGATGCAGGGCGCCTTCTGCACCAGGCCGACGGCGAAGACGATCGTGAAGACCGCCAGCAGCACCCGCACCGGCGTCCACCACCGGTGCGGCCGGCCGTGGCGCCCCACCGGTCCGCCCACGACCTCGCTCAGCGACCGGGCGACCGGGTCGGTCAGGGTCGGCGCGACCACCCGGTCGGGACGGGTCTCAGCCACCACCGCCCGACTTGGGGCCCTTGCTCGGGCCGTTGCCACCGCCGACGATCGGGGTGGGCGTCGACGTGGTGGGCTCGGTCGGGGTCGGGGAGGGCGTCGGGGTGGGCGTCGGGGTGGGCGTCGGCGTCGGGGTCGGGGTCGGGGTCGGCTGGTGGGTGGGCTTCGGCTTGGGCTGCGGCGGCGGGGCCTGGGTCGTCGGCGGGGGTGGTGGGGGGGTGTACGGCGCGTGCCCGCTCGTCGGCGCGGTGCCGTCCACGAAGGCCGGCGGCGGGAAGTTCACGGTCGGGTAGCCGGCCATGATGGCCTTCATCGCCGCGGTCCACGTCTGCGTCGGGTAGTCGGCGCCGAAGTAGGACGGCAGGTAGCCCTCGAGGGGCTGCCGGCCGTTGCCCCGGACATACATCACCGCGGTCGCCACCTGCGGGGTGAACCCGGCGAACCAGGAGGTGATCACGTTGCCCTTGTCGTCGGTCGCCGTGCCGGTCTTGCCCGCGGCCGGTCGGCCGAGCGCGAGGGCGTTGGTGCCGGTGCCGTGCTGGACCACCTGCTGCATGGCATAGCTGACGTCACGGGAGATCGGGTCGCTGAGCACCCGCTTCGGCTTGGGCTTGCTCGTGTAGAGCACCTTGCCGTCGGAGGCACGGGTGATCTTCTTGATCAGGAACCAGTGGTGCACCCGCCCGCCGTCGGCGATCGTCGAGTAGGCGTTGGCCAGGTCGACCGGGCTGACCGGCGCCGAGCCCAGCGAGATGCCTGCCGTGGCCTTCAGGCTGGGCTTGTTGGGGATGCCCATCTCCACCGCGGTCCGCCGGATCCGCTCGGGGCCGTTGGGGATGGAGGCGGTCAGGTCCACGAAGACCGTGTTGATCGAGTCCTCGAGGCCCTGGAGCAGGGGCACCGACGCGCCGTAGTCGTTGCCGCCGTACGGCCCCTCGTTCACCACCGTGCTGCCGTCCGGGAACGTGTAGGGGGAGTTGCCGTCGAAGGTGTCCTTGAGGCTGAAGCCCGCCTTGAGACCGGCCGCCAGCGCGAAGGGCTTGAAGGCCGAGCCGGGCGAGTCGCTGAGCGTGGCCCAGTTGAGCTGGCTCTTCAGGTAGCTCTGGCCGCCGTAGAAGCCCAGCAGCGCACCGGTGTGTGTGTCGACGGAGGCCACCCCCACGTGCAGCTTGCGCAGGCCGGGTGGCCGCTGGCTGAGCACCGCCTTCTTGTCCGCACGCATCACCCGGGGGTTGAAGGTCGTGGTCACCCGCAGCCCACCGCCGTCGATCTGCTCGTCGGAGAAGCCGAGGTTGCGCAGCTCGTCCCTGACCATGGTGAGCATGAAGCCGCGCTGGCCGCCGTAGGCGTTGGTCTGCTTCTCCTTGACCTGCTTGGGCAGGTGCTGGGAGAACCGGTCGGCCTGGTCGGCGCTGATCATGCCCATCGTCGCCATGCTGTGCAGCACGTAGTCGTAGTGGTGCAGCAGCGCCTCGGCGTGGGACTTGCCGAGGTCCGGGTCGTAGGCGGTCGGCGAGTTGAGGATCGCAGCCAGGAATGCGGCCTGCTGGACGTCCAGGTGCTTCGCGTCGGTGCCGAACCACGACTGGGCGGCCGCCTGCACCCCGTAGGCCCCGCGCCCGAAGTAGATCGTGTTCAGGTAGCCCTGCAGGATCTCCTGCTTGCTCTGCTGCTGCTGGATCTTCAGCGACAGGAAGGCCTCCTTGATCTTGCGCTTCAGGGTCCGCTGCTGACTGAGGTAGAGGATCTTGACGTACTGCTGGGTGATCGTGGACGCGCCCTGCGTCGGGTTGCCCTGGGCGTTGGAGAAGGCAGCCCGGATGATCCCCTTGGGGTCGATGCCGTTGTTGGTCCAGAAGGTGTGGTCCTCCGCGGCGACGACGGCCTGCTTGATGCGCGGCGACATGTCCGAGAGCGGCACCGAGACCCGGTTCTGGGTGGCGTACTGCCCGATCTTCGCCTTGCCGCCTGCGTAGTAGACGTAGGACGCCTGCGTCTGGAAGGCGGTGTTCGGGTTGGGGATCGTGGTCTTCTCGTAGGCGAAGAAGAACACCGCGACGGCGATGAGCACCAGCACGATCCCGCTGATCAGCAGCCACTTGAGCACGCGCAGGAAGCGGCCCCCGCGCCGGCTGCGGCCCTTCCCCGACCCGGTGCCTGACCCGGTGCCTGACCCGGTGCCTGATCCTGTGGACGACTTGCGGGCGCCGGCCTTGCGGGCAGCCCGCCCTTGGGGCGCACGGCGGTTGCCACTCACGTCAGGTCACTCCACGGGTCTCGGCGGCGAAGAACGAAGGGCCCGGGTCGGCCGGTGGACGACGCGGGTCAGCGACGAGCGTACGGCGGCAGCACCGGATCGCCCAACCTCGAGCCGCTCGGCATGAGGAACCTCTCAGCGGGCTCCCAGCCACGTTTGAATCCCGGACGGGCCGGACCCCGATTTGGCAGCGGATATATCAAGGCGATAGGTTCGGGCGATAGGATCCCCCGATAGGACCACGGGCGAGACCGGTCATCCCGACCAGACGACCCGACCAGACGACCAGGCAGGAGGCGGACGTGGCCAGCAAGGGCGCGACCCTCGAGCTGGCAGTCCTCGGGCTGCTGCAGGAGACGCCACTGCACGGCTACGAGTTGCGCAAGCGACTCAACCTGCTGCTCGGCTGGGGGCGGCTGCTGTCCTACGGCTCGCTCTACCCGGCGCTCAAGCGGATGCTCCGCGCGGGCTGGATCACCGAGGTCGCCTCGGTGTCCCCCGGCGTTTCGCGCAGGCAGCGGATCGTCTACCAGATCACGCCCGAGGGCGTGAAGTTCTTCGGTGACCAGATCACCGATTCCGGACCGGCCGCCTGGGAGGACGAGAACTTCAACATGAGGTTCGCGTTCTTCTCTCGCACCAACGCCGACGTCCGACTGCGGATCCTCGAGGGCCGCCGGCAGCGGCTGCAGGAGCGCCTCGACAGGGCCCGCACCACCCAGCGTGGCGGCCGCAACGGCGACCGCTATGTCACCGAGCTGCAGCGGCACTCGATCGAGTCCGTCGAACGCGAGGTGCGCTGGCTCACCGACCTGATCGACGCCGAGCGCGGCAGTCAGGTGCGTGAGCCGCACAGGCATCAGCTGAGAACCAGTCAGGAGTGAAGGAGAACCCATGGGATCGGTTCGAGTGGCAATAGTGGGAGTGGGCAACTGCGCCAGCTCCCTTGTGCAGGGCGTGGAGTACTACAAGGACGCGGACCCGGCCGGCAACGTGCCCGGCCTGATGCACGTCCGGTTCGGTGACTACCACGTCTCCGACGTGGAGTTCGTCGCAGCGTTCGACGTCGACGCGAAGAAGGTCGGCTTCGACCTCTCCGAGGCGATCCTGAGCTCCGAGAACAACACGATCCGCATCTGCGACGTTCCCCCTACCGGGATCACCGTCCAGCGCGGACACACCCTCGACGGGCTGGGCAAGTACTACCAGGAGACCATCGAGGAGGCCGAGTCCGACCCCGTCGACGTCGTCCAGGTGCTCAAGGACACGCGGGCCGACGTGCTGGTGTCCTACCTGCCGGTCGGCTCCGAGCACGCCGACAAGTTCTACGCCCAGTGCGCGATCGACGCGGGCGTGGCCTTCGTCAACGCGCTGCCGGTCTTCATCGCCTCCGACCCCGAGTGGGCGAAGAAGTTCGAGGACGCCGGGGTGCCGATCATCGGCGACGACATCAAGAGCCAGGTCGGCGCGACCATCACCCACCGGGTGCTGGCCAAGCTGTTCGAGGACCGGGGCGTGGTCCTGGACCGCACCTACCAGCTCAACGTCGGCGGCAACATGGACTTCAAGAACATGCTCGAGCGGGAGCGGCTGGAGTCCAAGAAGATCTCCAAGACCCAGTCGGTCACGTCCAACCTCAAGCACGACCTCGGCGCCCGCAACGTGCACATCGGGCCGTCGGACTACGTGCAGTGGCTCGACGACCGCAAGTGGGCCTACGTCCGGCTGGAGGGCCGCGCCTTCGGTGACGTCCCGCTGAACCTCGAGTACAAGCTCGAGGTGTGGGACTCGCCCAACTCGGCCGGCATCATCATCGACGCCATCCGGGCGGCGAAGATCGCCAAGGACCGCGGCATCGGTGGCCCGATCCTGTCGGCGTCGTCGTACCTCATGAAGTCGCCGCCGCTGCAGCGCCCCGACGACGAGGGGCGCGCCTCGGTCGAGGCCTTCATCCGCGGTGACGTGGCGCGCTGAAGCACCACTACCCGGTTGACACCCGGTTGACGCCCAGCTGATGCCCGGCTGATCCCGGCCCCGGAACCTCCCCGGTTCCGGGGTCGTCGGGTCCTAGGGTGCGGGCATGTCCAACGACTACCCGCCGCCACCGCCGCCCCCGCCGTCCTCGCCACCGCCCTACGGCTACGGGTACGGGTACGGCGCTCCCCCACCTCGACCCTTCTCCGCCGGCGACGCGTTCGGCTACGGCTGGAAGACCTTCTGGCGCCATCCCGGTCCCTTCATCCTCGTCGCCCTGCTGATGATGGTGGTCAGTGCGGTGGTCAACGCCATCGGCAGCGGCCTGACCCGTGGTGAGGCGTCCACCGCCGGGCTCTTCAACGGCGCCGCCGTCACCGGCACCCTCTCCGGTGTCTCGCTGCTGTTCAGCTTCCTCGCCGCGGTCGCGACCGTCTTCTTCAACGCGGCGCTGGTGCGTGGCGCCCTCGACGCCGCCGATGGCCGGCCGGTGACCGTCGGGTCGATGTTCGAGCGATGGGACAAGGGGGCGGTCCTGGTCGCCGCGCTGATCGTCGGGGCGCTGAGCACCATCGGCACGATCCTGTGCATCCTGCCGGGCATCGCGGTGACCTTCCTGGCCTGGTTCACCACGTTCTTCGTGATCGACCGTGGCGCAGCGGCCTGGCAGTCGGTCAAGGCCAGCTTCTCCTTCACCAGCGGCCATCTCGGCCCGCTGCTGCTGTGTGCCCTGCTCGGGGTCGTGACCCTGGTCATCGGCGCCCTGCTCTGTGGGGTCGGCCTGCTCTTCGCGGTCCCGATCGTGGTGCTCGCCGGGGCCTACGCCTTCCGGGCGCTGCACGGCCAGCAGGTCGCGGCGCCCTGAGCCCCCGGCGGGGGGTGGGAGAATGGGGGCGTGAGCGACCTCCAGTGTGCGGCCACCCTCGTCGTGGCGCGGCACGGCGACGCGGACTACGTCGAGAGCTGGTTCTCCGACGAGGGCGGCACGCTGACCGCAGCGGGCCGGCGCCAGGCCGAGCGTCTCGCGGAGTCGCTGGCGAGCCGCCGGATCGCCCGGGTGTGGAGCTCCGACAGCTCCCGCGCCGTGCAGACTGCCGAGATCGTCGCGGCTCGCCTCGACGTCGGCGTCGAGGTGCGCAAGCCGCTGCGCGAGGTCGACCTCGGTGACCTGCTGGGCAAGCCCTTCGACGTCGACCTGATCCACCAGGTCACCGACCAGTGGTATGCCGGCGACCTCCAGCCCGGCTTCCCCGGCGGCGAGAACGGCGAGCAGGTGATCGCCCGCTACCACGACCAGCTCGCCGAGATCGCCGACCTGCACCGCGGCGAGACCGTGCTCGTCGTCACCCACCAGACGGCCACCTGCATCGCGCTGCCGATGCTGGCCGACAACCTGGGGCCGTCGTACGCCCGCGAGAACGAGCTCGGCAACGGTCAGGCCGCCGAGATCATGGTCGACGCTGACGGCTGGCAGGTCACCCGCTGGGCGGGACGCGAGTGCTGACCGGCCGGTGACCACGCCGACCCCTGCCGGCGCCGAACGGCACCGCGGCGTCCTCGCAGACACGCGCCCCCTGCGCACGCCGGCCTTCCGCCGGCTGTGGTCGGCCAACATCATCACGGTGGTCGGTGCCCAGCTGACGGTCGTCGCCGTCCCCGCCCAGATCTACGCGCTGACCCGGTCATCGGCCTACGTCGGCCTCACCGGGGTCTTCGGCCTCGTGCCACTGGTGGTCTTCGGGCTGTACGGCGGCGCCCTCGCCGACGTGTTGGACCGACGCAAGCTGCTGATCGTCACGACGTTGGGGATGATCGCGTCGAGCGCGGCCTTCTGGCTGCAGGCGCTCTTCGCCGTCGGCAGCGTCTGGCTGCTGCTCGGCATCTTCGCGATGCAGCAGGCGTTCTTCGCGGTCAATCAGCCCACCCGCACCGCGGTGCTGCCCCGGATCATCCCGCTGGAGCAGCTGCCCGCCGCGAACGCGCTGAACATGACCGTGATGCAGTTCGGCGCGATCGCCGGTCCGATGGTCGGCGGGGCGCTGATCCCGGTCCTCGGGTTCTCCTGGCTCTACCTCACCGACACGATCACCCTCTTCGCGACACTGTCGGCGGTGATCACCCTGCCGGCGCTGCCGCCGACCGGGCGGGTCGCGCGGGCCGGGTTCCGGTTGGTGCTCGAGGGGTTCGGCTACCTGCGCGGCCACAAGGTGCTGCTGATGTCCTTCGTCGTGGACATCATCGCGATGCTCTTCGGGATGCCGCGGGCGCTCTTCCCGCAGATCGCCCACCAGAGCTTCGGCGGGCCGGTCGACGGTGGTCTGGCGTTCGCGCTGCTCTTCGCGGCGATCCCCGCCGGTGCCGTGGTCGGGGGGATCTTCTCGGGTTGGGTCTCGCGCACCGAGCGGCAGGGGCTCGCCGTCGTGCTCGCCATCGTGGTGTGGGGACTGGCGATGACCGGCTTCGGCGTCGCGACCGGCTTCGCGCATGGAGCGCCCGGGGGTCTGCTCGCGCTCGCCTTCGTCTCCCTGGCCGTCGGCGGCGCCGCGGACATGGCCTCGGCCGCCTTCCGCTCCACGATGCTGCAGGAGGCCGCCTCCGACGACGTCCGCGGCCGGCTGCAGGGGGTCTTCATCGTCGTGGTGGGCGGCGGGCCCCGGATCGCCGACGTCGCGCACGGTGGCGCTGCCGCGCTGGTCGGCACCGCAGCCACTGCCGCGGGCGGCGGCGTGCTGGTGGTGGTGCTCGTGCTGGTCGCGGCGGTGGCCGTGCCGGCGTTCGTGCGCTACCGGGTGAGCCGGTAGCCGGGGCGACCGGGCCTATCGCGCGGCCCAGTCGAGCAGGGCTGCCCTGGCCTGGTCGTAGGACATCGGTCCGTTGTCCAGGCGCAGCTCCAGCAGGTGCCGGTACGCCTCGCCGACCCCGGGGCCGGGGCCGATGCCGAGGATCTCCATGATCTGGAAGCCGCTGAGGTCCGGCCGGATCGCCGCGAGCTCCTCGGCCTCGGACAGCTGCGCGATCCGGGCCTCGAGGTCGTCGTAGGTCCGGCGCAGCCGCTCGGCCTTGCGCCGGTTGCGGGTCGTGCAGTCGGCGCGGGTGAGCACGTGCAGCCGGTCGAGCTGGTCACCGGCGTCGCGCACGTAGCGGCGGACGGCGGAGTCGGTCCACTCCCCGGACCCATAGCCGTGGAAGCGCAGGTGCAGCTCCACCAGCCTGCACACCGCGTCGGTCACGTCGCTGGAGAACCGCAGCGCCTGCATCCGCTTGCGGGTCAGCTTGGCGCCGACCACGTCGTGATGGTGGAAGGTGACGCTGCCGTCGTCGAGGAACCGCCGGGTCCGCGGCTTGCCGACGTCGTGCATCAGCGCCGCGAAGCGGACGATGAAGTCGGGGCCGGAGCCCCCGAGCCGGTCCTCGAGCTCGATGGCCTGCTGCAGGACGGTCAGCGTGTGCTCGTAGACATCCTTGTGCCGGTGGTGCTCGTCGTGCTCGAGGGCGAGCGCAGGCAGCTCCGGGAGGACGTACGACGCCAGCCCGGTCTCGACGAGCAACCGAAGGCCCGGGAGCGGATCCGGCGCGCAGACCAGCTTGACCAGCTCGTCACGGACGCGCTCGGCCGAGACGATCGTGATCCGCTCCGCCATCGCGCGCATCGCCGCGGCGGCGGCGTCGTCGACGGTGAAGCCGAGCTGCGCGGCGAACCGGGCGGCCCGCATCATCCGCAGCGGATCGTCGCCGAAGGAGTCCTCGGCGCGGCCCGGTGTGCGCAGCACCCGCTCGGCCAGGTCGACGACCCCGCCGAACGGGTCCTCGAACCTTCGGTCGGGCAACGTGATCGCCATGGCGTTGACGGTGAAGTCCCTCCGGCCGAGGTCACCGACGAGTGAGTCGCCGTACTCCACCGCCGGCTTGCGCGAGGCCGGGTCGTAGGCCTCCGACCGCCAAGTGGTGATCTCCACCTGCCAGCTGCCCTTGCGGGCGCCGATGGTGCCGAAGGCGCGGCCGATGTCCCAGCGGGCGTCCGCCCAGCCCTCGAGCAGCCGCTCGGTGGTCTCCGGCCGGGCCGACGTGGTCAGGTCGAGGTCGTTGTGCAGCCGGCCCAGCATCAGGTCCCGTACCGGCCCGCCGACCAGCGCCAGCTGCTCACCGGCCGTCCGGAACCGGGCGCCGAGCTCGTCGATGACCTCCGCGATCGCGTCCAGCCCGGCGAGCGTCCGGGCCTGCACCTCGCGCAGGAGGATCGGGTCGTCGGACACGGGAGGCAACTCTAGTTGGCGCCCCCGGGAGCCGCGGGCACGGGCCACTAGCATCGGCCCTGTGATTGCCGCCCGTCTCCTCGTGCCGGCGGTGGCACTGATGATCGCGATCCTCCCGCTCGTGGGCACGCCGCCTGCCGCGGCCGACGACGCGGACTCCACCCCGCTGTCGGTGCACATCGACAGCCTCAACCGGGCCGAGATCCCCCGGCACGGCCGGCTGGTCGTCACCGGCACCGTCACCAACGACTCGAACGAGCAGTGGCAGGACATCAACGTCCACCCGCTGACCTCCTACGACCCGATGACCACCCGCAGCGAGCTGGCCGCCGCGGCGGCCACCCCCGCGGACATCTACATAGGTGACCGTCTCGCCGCGCCGCACACCTTCGACCCGATCGGTGACCTCGGCCCCGGGGACTCCGCCAACTTCCGGATCTCGCTGCCCGCCAGGGCGCTGCACATCTCCGGCGCCCCCGGCGTCTACTGGTTCGGCGTGCACGCGCTCGGTGCCGACGCGGCGGGGCGCGACGCCTACGCCGACGGCCGGGCGCGCACGTTCCTGCCGCTGCTGCCCCGTCACCACCCCCCGCAGACCCAGGCTGCGGTGGTGCTGCCGTTACGCGTCCAGGTCCGGCGCGACCCCAGCGGCGCGCTGCTGGACACCTCCACCCTGACCACCGACCTCGCGCCCGGCGGCCTGCTCGACCGCGAGCTCCGCTTCGCCCAGTCGGCCCAGGGGCAGCCGCTGACCTGGCTGGTCGACCCGGCGGTGCTGCAGGCCGTGGACGACCTCGCCCACGGCAATCCACCCCTGTCGTACGGCGAGCCCACCGACCAGGGGTCGTCGCCCTCCCCGTCGCCGACTGCCTCACCGACGGTGGAGCCGACGACCGCCCCCGCCGACCCGGACAGTGCCACTCCGGTGGAGAACCAGACGGCGGCCGGCTGGCTCGAGCGGCTCGAGGGCGCGATGACCGGCCAGGCCGTCCTCGGGCTGCCCTACGCAGACCCCGACGTCGCCGCCGTCGCCCGCCGGCAACCCGGTCTCCTCAAGCATGCGAGGGCCCTGGCCGACACCACCTTCCGGCAGTTCGGCGTCACCGACAGCCCGGTCGTCGCCCCGGTGGACGGCGTGCTCAACCGTGCCGCCCTGCACCGGTTGCAGCCCGAGGACATCGTGCTGGTGTCCGACCGCGGCAAGGCGCTGCACCGCAGCGAGTGGCTGACCGGCAACGGCCACGCGCTCGTCTTCACCGACGCTCGGGCCGCGAGCGGTGGTCCCGCACCGACCCCGCCTTACGACGCGCTGGCCCTGCGCCAGCGCATCGCCGCCGCCGCGGCCCTGCGGGCCCTGCACCACGACTCGGGCCCGATGGTCGTCGAGCTGCCGATGGGCTGGGACCCAGGATCTGCCTGGCAGCAGGCGCGCTTCTTCGCCGCGCTGGGCAAGCTGCCCTGGTTGCAGCTCACGTCGGTCACCCCGGACGGCACGGCGCCGGTCCACACCGGCGCACTGCCCTACCCTCACGCGGCGGAGCACCGGCAGGTGCCCGCGTCCAACGTCGCCGTCGCCCACCGGCTGGTGGTCACCGGGGCGACCCTGAGCAGCGTGCTCGCGACCGACAACGACGTGCCGCAACGCCTTACCGGGGCCGCCCTGGCAGGGGTCTCCTACCACGCGCGCGACACCCCGAGGATCGCCCGCCACCAGACCGCGGAGCTCAATCACTCCATCCACGAGACCCTGCGGCAGATAACCATCACCGGCACGGACTTCGTCACCCTCTCCGGCGGGTCCGGCTCGCTGACCGTGTCCCTGGTCAACGGGCTCAAGGTGCCGGTCACGGTCGGCATCGCGGCGCGCAGCGAATCCCCGGGCGTGCGGATCGACACCCCCAAGCCCGTGCAGGTCGCGGCCGGACAGCGCACCACGTTGCGGGTGGGGGCCAGCTCCAGGGCGGTCGGCGTGCACCAGATCACTCTCACCCCGATCTCGGAGACCGGGCACCGGCTGGGCACGCCCCTCGTCTTCAGCCTGCGCACCAGTGACGTCGGGCGGTGGATCTGGGTCGTGCTCGGCGCCGGCGGCGCCCTCCTCGCCTTCGCGATCGCACGCCGGCTCGTCCGCCGGGCGCGCGCCGGCAGGCGGCCGGCGTGAGCCCGCCCCCCGAGCGTCCCGGGCCCGACGGCACGACCGGGAAGACCGGGAAGACCGGGAAGACCCTGCTGGGTGCGAGCGCGGTGATGGCGGCCGGCACGGTCGTCTCCCGACTCAGCGGCTACGTCCGCAGCGCGATGCTGGTCGCGGCCCTCGGCGCCTACCTGCACGGCGACGTGTTCAACATCGCCAACACGATCCCGAACATGCTCTACATCCTGCTCGCGGGCGGCGTCTTCAACGCGGTGCTGGTCCCGCAGCTGGTCCGCGCGATGGAGCGGGACCCCGACCGGGGAGATGCCTACACCAGCCGGGTGATCACCCTCGCGGCGCTCTTCCTCGCGGGCGTCAGCGCGGTCCTGGTCCTCACGGCGCCGCTGTTGATGCGGATCTTCCTCGACGGCTGCTACTTCACCCCCGAGCTGGCCGCGCAGCGGGACTCCGCGATCGATTTCGCCCGCTACTGCCTGCCACAGGTCTTCTTCTACGGGATGTTCGTGCTCATCGGCCAGGTGCTCAACGCGCGGGGCACCTTCGGTCCGATGATGTGGGCCCCGATCGCCAACAACCTCGTGTCGATCGGCGTGCTGGCCGCCTACCTCGGCGTCTTCGGCCATGCCGTGGACGTGGTCGCCCACCCGGGCCTGCACCCTGCCGCGTCCGACTCCGTCCTCGGCCCCTTCGGCAGCAGCCAGGAGCTGCTCCTGGGGCTCGGCTCGACCGTGGGCATCGCGATCCAGCTGCTCGTGCTGCTGCCCTACCTGCGTGCCGCCGGTTTCCGCTTCCGCCCGCGCTTCGACTTCCGCAATGCCGGCCTCGGCCACACCCTGCACCTCGGCCTGTGGACGGTGCTCTTCGTCGTGGCCAACCAGATCGCCTACACGGTGGTGGTCCGCCTGGCCTCCAGCGGCACCGCCGCCGCGGGTGGCTGCGGCGCGGGGGCGGGGCACGGCACCGGCTACACCGTCTACTCCAACTCGTTCCTGCTGATCATGGCGCCGCACTCGGTGATCACCGTGTCGCTGGCCACCGCGATGCTGCCGCGACTCTCCCGGCTCGCCGCGGCGAACGACCTGCGCAGGGTCGGCCGCGAGGTCGCCCAGGCCATGCGCACGACGTACGCCCTGGTCGTCCCCATCGTGGCCCTGCTGCCGGTGCTCGCCTTCGACGTGGCGAGCATCGTCTTCGGCTGGGGCGCCGCCGCCGACTCGGCGGCCAGCTTCAGCACGACGCTCGCGGTCTTCGCGCTCGGGCTGTTCTTCTTCACCACCCACTACCTGATGCTGCGCGGCTTCTACGCCCTCGAGCAGACCCGGCGGGTCTTCTTCATCCAGTGCGCGGTGGCGCTCACCAACATCGGCATGGCGGTGCTGCTGACCCGCGGCATCAGCCCGGTCCAGACGGCGCCGCGGCTCGCGTTCGCCTTCGCGGCCTCGTACGCCGTCGGCTCGGTGCTGTCCTTCAGCCAGCTCTCTAGGCAGCTCGGCGGGCTCGAGGGGGCCCGGCTGGCCCGCTTCGCGGTGCGGATGCTGATCGCCACCGGCATCGCCACCGGTATCGCCTGGCTCGTGCTGAACGGCATGCAGGCCGCGCTTCCGGGCACTGGCAAGCCAGCGGTGCTGGCGAGGCTCGTCGTCACCGGGTTGGCCGATGTGGCGGCTTTCGTCACGCTAGCGCGGGCCCTGCGCATCTCGGAGGTCACCGAGGTGCTGGGGCTGGTGACCAGCCGGCTCGCCCGTGGGGGGACAGCGGGCCGTCGTGGCAGCCGGTGAGCCCATCCCGGCCTACCATGGGGCGTTCGTCGGTGCCGTAGGGAGGCCGGAGGAGGAACGTGACGACGAGCTCGATCGGCCCGGGCACGGTGCTCGGCGGTCGCTACCAGCTCCAGGAGCTGCTCTCCGACCACGAGGGGGCGCGCTTCTGGCGTGCCACCGACACGGTGCTGGTGCGCAGCGTCGCCGTGCACGCGGTCTCCAGCGACGACCCCCGAGCAGCCAGGCTCCTCGACGCTGCCCGGCTCTCGGCCACGGTCTCGGAGCCGCACCTGCTCCGGGTGCTGGACTGTGACGACGAGCCGTCCTCCGCAGACGGCCTCACCTGGGTGGTCAACGAGTGGGGCACCGGCGTCTCCCTCGATCTGATGCTGCAGCGCGGGCCGCTGCCGCCGGACCGGGCCGCCTGGCTGACCCGGGAGGTCGCCGACTGCATCGCGGCCGCTCACGCCGAGGGGGTGCCGCACGGCTGCCTGAGCCCCGAGACGGTGCTGGTCACCGAGGCGGGCGGGGTGAAGCTGATCGGCTTCGCGGTCGCCGCGGTCCTCCAGGGACCGCCCCGGACCGACCCCGGCTACGGCGTCCTCGACGACCGGGAGGCAGACGTCATCAACCTGGCCGGCCTGCTCTATGCCGGGCTGACCGGTCGCTGGCCGGGGGTCGCGCCGTCCGGTGTCCCCCCGGCCCCCCGCGAGGGCCACAGGCTGCTCCGTCCGCGCCGGGTGCGGGCAGGGATCCCCCGCACCCTCGACGCCGTGTGCACGCGGGTGCTGCTGCGCGAGGGCACCGAGCACGAGCTGGCCGTCGAGAGCGCCCACGAGGTCGCCGCGGCGCTCAGCGACTACGTGGGCGACCCGGCCGCGGCCGCGCCGCTCGGCCTGTCCGGCCTGCACGCGGAGCCCACCGTGTCCCTGCCCAGGGCCACGGGCGACCAGCCGCCGCCCGCTGCGGCTGCGGCAGTGCTCACCGCCGAGGGCCCCGCGACCGCCGAAACTGCCGCGGCGGCTCCTGACCGGGACGGCCCGGGGCAGGACCGCGAGGATGTCGAGGATGCCGAGGATGCCGAGCGCACCCAGCTGCACGACGACCTGCTGGCGGGGTCGCGCGATGCCCCGGCGCCGCCGCCCCAGCTCGAGGAGCCACCCGCCCGCCCACTCTTCGCCACCAGCGAGCGCCGCCGCAACCTGCCACCAGGTTGGCCACCGGGCGGCGGCAACGACAGCAACCCGGCCTCGGCGTCCGGACCGCTGACCAGCAGCGGTTCCGGCACGATGCTGGCGGGCGCGGGAGGCTACTGGCCGTTCACCGACCCCGAGGACCCGGCCGCCCAGCGGTTCACCGGCCAGTTCACCGGCAAGGAAGGACGCAGCTGGCTGCGGCTGGCCGCCGTGGTCGGGGTCTGCCTGGCGCTCCTGGTGGCGATGGCGTTCGCGTTCCGACTCGGCCGAGACGGCGGCCGCCCTTCCGCGCAGCCGTCGGTCGGGGGCTCGCCCGCGGAGACGGCCGTCAGCAGCAGGGTCCAGGTCGTGTCGGCCACCGCGTTCGACCCCGAGGGTGACCACGAGGAGAACGATGCCGAGGCCGCCAACGCCATCGACGACAGCGGCACCACGGCTTGGCGCACCAGCACCTACTACGGCAACCCAGACCTCGGCGGGTTGAAGTCCGGCGTGGGCCTGCTGCTCGACCTCGGGGCGGACCGCCGGGTCGGGTCGCTGCGCGTGCACTTCGTGGGATCGCCCACCTCGGTTCAGGTCTACGCTGCCCGCCCCGGCGTGAGCAGCCCACCGAGCACGCTCTCGGGGTTGCACCGGGTCGGGGCCAACGCGTCCGCCGGTCCTAGCGCGGTGCTCCGGCTTGCGCCCGGCACGCAGACCCGCTACCTCGTGGTCTGGCTGACCAGGCTGCCTCCGGTGCCCGGTGGCTACCGCGGCGAGATCTCAGACCTCTCGGTGTGGTCGTGACCCAGTCGGGAAGCGGTGCTGCCGGCGAGCGCACCGATCCCGAGCTGATGGCTGCCCACGTCGCCGGGGACCCGGAAGCCTTCGGAATCCTCTTCCGGCGACACCGCGACCGGCTGTGGGCCGTCGCGCTGCACACCACGGGCGACCGGGAGGACGCCGCCGACGCCCTGCAGGAGGCCATGGTCGCCGCCTTCCGCAGGGCAGAGAGCTATCGCGGCGACGCCCAGGTGACGACCTGGCTGCACCGGATCGTGGTCAACGCCTGCCTGGACCGGCTGCGCCGCAACAAGGTGCGGTCGGCGCAGCCGCTTCCCGACGACCTCGACGAGTACGCCGCCGGCCCGGCTCCCTCGCGCCAGGATCCCGAGGAGCACGTGCTCGACGCGGAGCGACGCACGTTGGTGCTCCGAGCGCTTGACCGGTTGCCCGGCGAGCAGCGCGCGGCCCTGGTCCTGGTGGACATGGAGGGGCTCCCCGTGGAAGAGGCCGCCCGGGTGCTGGGCTGTCCTGCCGGCACGGTGAAGAGCCGGTGCTCCCGGGGACGGTCGCGGCTTGCGGTGCTGCTCGTCGGCAGCGGATTGGCCGGCGCTGGAGGCGGCGGAACCAGACAGCACCCGCCGCCGTCTCATCCAGGAGACCCACGAGAGCCCCGAGATGCCGCCACGGAAGGAGGGGTGCCCCGGTGAGCGATCTGCACGGACCGCTGCCCGAGGATGCGGACGGGCACGCCGACGTCCGGGCGCTGCTGGCCGGCCTGGGTGCCGACGAGCAGGTGCCGGCCGACGTGGCCGACCGGCTCGACGAGACCCTCGCCGCGCTGGTCGCGGACCGCGGACCGGTCGGACGACCCGGTGCCGCCGGTGACCGGGACACCACGCGGAGCGTCGTACCCCTGGGTGGCCCGCGCGCCCGGGCGCGAACCCGTCGGTGGGCCCCTCGGCTGCTGGTCGCCGCCACCGTGGCCGCGGTCGTGGGCGGTATCGGCATCAGCATCGCGTCGATGGGCAGCAACCCCGGGACGGCGGCGATGAGTGGGGCCGGCAACGCCGCCCGACCAGCGGACAGCTCGGGCACCGCCTCGGGCAGCACCCCGGGCAGCACCCCGGGCAGCACCCCGGGCAGCACCCCGGGCAGCACCCCGGGCAGGGCGGGCAGGACGCCGTTCGGGGTCGGTCGCGCGCGCCTCGGCACGGTGCCCAGGCTCTCGACGCACCACTTCCGCCGCGACGCAGCCCGGCTGCTCGCCTCGGGCACGCTGGACGCGCGGGCGGCCCCTGGCCTGTCGGCCGCATCGTCACCGGGGGCGAGCACGACCGTCCACGGCACGGCGGGGCAGCACTACCTCGGGGCCCTCGGCGGCTGCGGGGGGCACCCCGGGCTGCCGCCCGGGTCAGCGGTCGTCCCCGCGCGCGTCGACGGGCGGCCGGCCACGTTGGTGGTCCGCGCCACGGCCCCGGGGAACACCCGGATCACGGCCTGGTCCTGCCGCGGCGACCGGGTTCTCGCGACCGCCACCGTGCCTCGCTGAGCCGGTCCGCGGACGGAATGTCGCGCGCATAGGATCTGTTGGAGCCCACGGAAGAGTCCAGCGCCGACAGCAAGGCAGGTCATGACCGACGTACGCAACCTGATCATCATCGGTTCCGGCCCGGCGGGTTACACCGCCGCGGTCTACGCCGCTCGGGCGAGCCTCGAGCCGCTGGTCTTCGAAGGCTCCGTGACCGCAGGCGGCGCGTTGATGAACACCACTGAGGTCGAGAACTTCCCCGGCTTCCACGAGGGCATCCAGGGCCCCGCCCTGATGGACGAGATGCGCGCCCAGGCCGAGAGGTTCGGCGCCGAGCTCGTCTCCGACGACGTGGTCGAGGTCGACCTGACCGGCGATGTCAAGAGCGTCGTCGACGGTGCCGGCAACCGGCACCAGGCGCGAGCGGTCATCCTCGCGACGGGCTCCGGCTACCGCAAGCTGGGGCTGCCCGACGAGGACCGCCTCTCCGGCCACGGCGTCAGCTGGTGCGCCACCTGCGACGGCTTCTTCTTCCGTGAGCAGCACATCGCGGTCGTCGGCGGCGGCGACTCTGCGATCGAAGAGGCGACCTTCCTCTCCCGCTTCGGCTCCAGGGTCACGCTCATCCATCGGCGCGACGACTTCCGCGCCTCGAAGATCATGCAGGCGCGGGCGTTCAACGATCCCAAGATCGACGTCGCGTGGAACTCCGAGGTGGCCCAGATCCACGGCGAGGACAAGCTCACCGGGCTGACCCTGCGCGACACGGTCACGGGGGAGACCCGCGAGCTGCCCGCCACCGGTCTCTTCATCGCGATCGGCCACGACCCCCGCTCCGAGCTGCTGCACGGCCAGGTGCGGCTCGATGACCAGGGCTACGTACTGGTCGATCACCCCGGCACTCGCACCAACCTCTCCGGAGTGTTCGCGTGCGGCGACCTGGTGGACCACATCTACCGCCAGGCGGTCACCGCGGCCGGCACCGGCTGCGCGGCCGCCCTCGACGCCGAGCGTTACCTGGCCGACCTCGACCAGGCGCTCGCCACCCACGACCCGGTCCAGGCGACCGTCTGACCCGCGTCGCGGGAAGAATTGTCGGCGCGGCCGTGTTCCATGGTCGTACGACGCCGACCAGCGCATCGTCCACCCATCGCGATTTCAAGAGGAGCATCCATGGCTGACCTCCAGGCCGTCACCGACGCCGACTTCGACGCAGAGGTCCTCAAGTCCGACAAGCCCGTGCTGGTGGACTTCTGGGCCGAGTGGTGCGGCCCGTGCCGCCAGGTCTCGCCGATCATCGACGAGATCGCCGCCGAGCACGGCGACAAGATCACCTTCGTCAAGATGAACGTCGACGAGAACCCGGTCACTCCCTCCAGCTACCGCGTCACCGGCATCCCGACCCTGAACCTCTACAAGGACGGCGAGGTCGTCAAGCAGATCGTCGGCGCCCGCCCGAAGGCCGCGCTGCTGCGCGAGCTCGAGGACTACCTGGCCTGACGCGCGACGCCTCGTGGCGCGCGGCGGGTGCCGCTCGCGACAGGGCGTGGCTGCTTGCCCCAGATCCCGGACAGCAGCCGGTCGAGGGCCACCTCGAACTCCTCCCGCCAGGTCAGCGACGTGCGCAGGTCCATCCGCATCCGCGGGTAGGTCGCGTGTGCGCGCTGGGTGCGGAAGCCGACGGCCAGCAGGAAGTCGGCCGCGACGACGCAGTGACCGCCGTGCCCGACAACGACCCCGAAGACGGCCCCGGCGCGCCCGTCGTGGTGGCCGCGCGTGTCGCCGAACGCCTCGACGGCGCGCACCTGCCGCTGCAGCAGGTCCTTGGCCATCGCCTGCACGAGCACCCGCCCGAGGCCCTGCCCGCGGAAGTCGGGCGCGACCTGCACGGTGCTCAACAGCACCGCGTCGTTGCCGACCGGCGCGGTGGCGAAGCTGTCGGCCCCCGGGAAGTAGACCGGCGGGGCGTAGATGATGTGGCCGGCGAGGACGTCGTCGACGTACACCACGCGGCCGCACGATCCCCAGTCGCGCAGGACGCCGGAGAGCCAGGCCGCCTTCTCCTCGCCCTCGTGCCCGCGAACGGCCTGCCGGCGCACCGGCGCGAGCTCCCAGAAGACGCAGGAGGCACAGCCGGCCGGCAGCTCCTCGAGCTGGTCCAGTGTCAAGCGCGCGACCCGGCGTCCCACGAGGAGATTCTAGCGGCGCAGGCTGGCGAGGAACTCCGCGATCCGGCCGATCGCCTCGGTGAGCAGGTCCACGTCCGGCAGGGTGACCAGCCGGAAGTGGTCGGGCTCGAACCAGTTGAAGCCGGTGCCGTGGGTGACCAGGAGCTTCTTCGCCCGGAGCAGCTCGAGCACGAACGCCTCGTCGTCGGTGATGCCGAACCTCTCCGTGTCGAGTCGCGGGAAGCAGTAGAGCGCTCCGCGGGGCTGCACGCAACTGACCCCGTCGATGTCGTTGAGCAGCCGCCAGGCGACCTTGCTCTGCTCGTAGAAGCGGCCTCCGGGGGCGATCAGCTCGTTGATGGACTGGTAGCCGCCCAAGGCGGTCTGGATCGCGTGCTGGGCGGGCACGTTGGCGCACATCCGCATGTTGGCAAGCAGGGTGAGGCCCTCGAGGAAGTCACCGGCCAGGTGCTGGGGGCCGGAGATCATCACCCAGCCGGCTCGGTAGCCGCACACGCGGTAGGCCTTCGACAGGCCGCTGAAGGTCAGGCAGAGCACGTCCTCGCCGGCGTAGGAGGCGGTGTGGTGGTGCTGGGCGTCGTCGAAGAGGATCTTCTCGTAGATCTCGTCGCTGAAGAGCACCAGCTCGTGGCGACGGGCGATGTCGACAAGCCCCTTGAGGGTCTCCTCGCTGTAGACCGCGCCCGTGGGGTTGTTCGGGTTGATCACCACCAGCCCGTGGGTGTCCTGGGTGATCTTCGACTCGATGTCGGCCAGGTCCGGGTTCCAGCCGTCCCGCTCGTCGCAGCGGTAGTGCACCGCCGTGCCCCCGGACAGCGTGACGGCACCGGTCCACAGCGGGTAGTCAGGCGCGGGCACGAGGACCTCGTTGCCCTCGTCGAGGAAGGCCTGCAGGACCAGGCTGATCAGCTCCGAGACGCCGTTGCCGATGAAGACGTCCTCGACCGAGGTCGCGGTGAGGCCGCGCTCCTGGTAGTACTGCGCGACCGCGGTCCGGGCCTCGTAGATGCCGCGGGAGTCCGAGTAGCCCTGCGCGTCAGGCAGGTGGTGGACGATGTCGGCGACGATCGCCTCGGGCGCCTCGAAGCCGAACGGGGCGGGGTTGCCGATGTTGAGCTTGAGGATCTTGTGCCCCTCCGACTCCAGCCGTTGGGCCTCGGCCAGGATCGGGCCCCGGACGTCGTAGCGGACGTGCTGGAGCTTGCGGCTCTGGACGATGGGGCGCATGGCCCCAAGTCTGTCAGGATGACCGCCCGCGACTGCGACCGACGTCCGCCCTCCCCCGGGCGCGCGGACTGTGCGACGATCCGGGGCATGCGCGACCTCACCTACCCGGGCATCATCCTGACCGGGAGGGCACTCTTCCGGGCGCTCGGCCTGCGCTTCCAGCTCAGCGGCACCGAGCACGTGCCCCGCGCCGGTGGCGCCCTGCTCGCCTTCAACCATGTCTCCTACGTCGACTTCATCCTCGGCGGCTACGCCGCGGTCCCGTCGAGGCGCCTGGTGCGCTTCATGGCGAAGAAGGAGATCTTCGACCATCCGGTGATGGGTCCGGTGATGCGCTCGATGCACCACGTGCCGGTCGACCGGGCCGAGGGCGCCGCCTCGCTCGACCACGCGTTGGGGCTGCTGTCCGCAGGGGAGGTGGTGGGCATCTTCCCCGAGGCGACCATCTCCCGGTCCTTCGAGGTCAAGGGGCTCAAGTCGGGTGCGGTCCGGATCGCCGCTGCGGCGGGCGTGCCGCTGGTGCCGGTGGCGCTGTGGGGCACCCAGCGCATCGTCACCAAGGACCATCCCCGTGACCTGGGCCGGGGCAAGACGATCGCGATCAGGGTCGGCGAGCCGCTGCACCCGGCCGGCTCGGACCCGGCGGCCGAGACCGACGCGTTGCGGGTCCGGCTGGCCGGACTCGTGGACGAGGCGATCCGGGGCTATCCCGCGCGCGAGCAGCCGCCCGGCTCGTGGTGGTTGCCGGCGTCGTACGGCGGCTCCGCCCCAACTCCGGACGAGGCGCTCGCCCTCGACGCCGAGGAGCGCGAGCGCCGCCTGCGTCGGCGTTCCGGCCGCGCCTGACCCGCGTCACTCTTTGTCGACAAAGCAATTGATCGGCTTGTCGATTGATGGTCAGATCGGTCGGTCGTCACGGTTGCGCGGGTCGATGACCGCCACGATGCGCTCCAGGTCAGCGAGTGAGGCGAACTCGATCGCGATCCTGCCCTTGGCCTTGCCCAGGGTGACCTTGACCCGGGTGTCCAGGCGGTCGGAGAGCCGCTCGTTGAGCTCCTCGAGGCCCGGTGCGCTGGGCCGCCGTCCGCGCGCCCGAGGCTGGCCGTCCTCCTCGCCCGTCTCCCCCACGGTGACCAGCTCTTCCAGCCCGCGCACGGAGATGCCCTCGGCGACCACCCGCGCGGCGAGCCGGTCCTGGGCATCGGCGTCGGTGACCCCGAGCAGCGCCCGGGCATGCCCGGAGCTGAGCACGCCGGCCGCCACCCGCCGCTGGACAGCGGGCGAGAGCTTGAGCAGGCGCAGGGTGTTGCTGATCTGTGGCCGGCTGCGGCCGATCCGACCGGCCAGCTCGTCGTGGGTGCACCCGAAGTCGTCGAGCAGCTGTTGGTAGGCCGCTGCCTCCTCCAGCGGGTTCAGCTGGCTGCGGTGCAGGTTCTCCAGCAGCGCGTCGCGCAGCATCGCGGTGTCCTCGGTCTGCCGGACGATCGCCGGGATCGTGCCCAGACCGGCCTGCCGGCTGGCCCGCCACCGCCGCTCCCCCATGATCAGCTCGTAGCCCTCGGCGGCCGGACGCACCACCACCGGCTGCAGCAGCCCGACCTCGCGGATCGAGTGCACCAGCTCGGACATCGCCTCTTCGTCGAAGACCTCCCGCGGCTGCCGGGGGTTCGGGCTCACCGCGTCCACCGGGATCTCGGCGAACCACGCGCCGGCGACCGTGTCCACGGCGGGTGCTGCCGTCACCGTCGGTTCAGCGGGAGCGACGTCCTGGCTGGTGGGAATCAGCGAGCCGAGGCCCCGACCGAGTCCCCGTCGCGGACGGGACGACTGGTCTGCGGGGGTGGTCATGCGTCCGCTCCCTTCTCCTGCGAGACTCCGGCCGGGTGCCGGGTGGCCTTGTTGGTCCGGAGTGCCAGCTCGCGGGCGGCCTCGAGGTAGGACAGGGCTCCCGGCGAGCCAGGATCGTAGGTCATCACGCTCTGGCCGTAGCTGGGCGCCTCCGACACCCGCACCGAGCGGGGGATGGTGGTGCGCAGCACCGTGTCCGGGAAATGGTCACGCACCTCCTGCGCCACGCCGGCGGCGAGCTTGGTGCGGCTGTCGTACATCGTCACCAGGATCGTGGAGATGTCCAGCCGCGGGTTCAGGTGGGTGCGCACCATCTCCACGGTCTCGACGAGCTGACCGAGGCCCTCGAGGGCGTAGTACTCCGCCTGGATCGGGATCAGCATCTCCGCTCCGGCCACCAGCGCGTTCAGGGTCAGCAGGCCGAGCGAGGGCGGGCAGTCGATCAGCACGTAGTCCAGCCTGTCCTCCCCCTCCGCGGTCACCGGCGGATGGGCTGCCAGGGCCTTGCGCAACCGGCCCTCCCGGGCCACCACGCTGACCAGCTCGATCTCCGCGCCGGCCAGGTCGATCGTCGCCGGCACCACCTCCAGGCCGGGAATGTCCGGATGTGATTGCAGAACTTCGGCGACGGGTGCGCCGTCGACCAGCACGTCATAGCTCGAGGGCGTCCCGCGGTGGTGCTCCACCGCGAGGGCGGTCGAGGCGTTGCCCTGGGGGTCCAGGTCGACCACCAGCACCCGCAGGCCGTGCTGGGCCAGGGCGGCGGCGAGGTTCACCGTGGTGGTGGTCTTGCCGACACCGCCCTTCTGGTTGGCGACCACCATCACCCGAGCCCGCGCGGGCCGCGGCAACGGCTCCCCGAACCGGCGGCCCTCGCGCACCATCAGCTGGTGCTGCACCGCCCTCGCCATCGGGGTGGAGCTGTCGTCGAAGCCAGCGGTCGCGGCGGCCACGTCAGCGGCTGTGCGCACTGCCGAGAGGGCCGCGTCTACGTCGTTGTGGTCCCCGCGCAGCGGCGGTGGCGTTTCACGTGAAACGATCACCGCCTCATCTTCTGCTCCCCCGACCGGATCGGTGACCAACCCGGCCGGCGTTTCACGTGAAACCGGCTCCGAGCGCTCCCGAGCGCCCTGTGGAAAACCCCGGTCGAACTGTGGATTTCCACGCTCAACAGCCCACCCCAGTCCGGTGGATAACCCTGAGCGGTCCCGGTCGCCAGTCGGACCCGCATCGGGCCAGCCGAGCCCCCCTTCATCCGGCTGCTGCTCCACCTTCACGCTCCTCGCCCCTCGTCCTTCACCACACGTACCACAGTCACCGGTGGTTCCACCACGCCGCGACCGGCGGTCAGGACCGCCACCTGACGTCCGCCGAGGCGCTGCAGCACCCCGCGGGCGACGGCCACCTCCTCGGCCGCCGACGAGCCTTTCATGGCCAGCATCAGGCCGCCACGGCGGACCAGCGGGAGGGACCAGCCGGCGAGTCGGGCCAGCGGTGCGACGGCGCGGGAAGTGACCGCGTCGTACTCGAGCCTTCCGTGCAGCTCCTCAGCACGAGCCCGACGGACCTCGACGTTGTCGAGCGCCAGCGCGACGACCACCTCGTCGAGGAACCGCGTACGCCGCAGCAGCGGCTCCACCAGGGTCACGGCGAGATCGGGCCGCCGGATCGCCAGCGCGATGCCCGGCAGGCCGGCGCCCGAGCCGAGGTCGGCCACCGTCGCCGCGGCAGGCAGCAGGTCGGCCACCACCGCGCAGTTGAGCAGGTGCCGGTCCCACAGCCGCGGGGCCTCCCTGGGCCCGATCAGGCCGCGATCGATCCCCTCGCCGGCCAACCGGACGGCATAGGCCTCCGCCAGCGGCAGCCGGGTAGCGAACACCCCCTGCGCCGCCGCGGGCACAGGGGGTGTTTCACGTGAAACGTCGGCCATCAGTCCGCCACCCCGGGCAGGATCACGCCGGAAGCACCACGACGCGGCGCCGCGGCTCCACGCCCTCGGACTCGGAGACGAGCCCGGCCGCGGCCACCACGTCATGCACGACCTTGCGCTCGAAGGGGCTCATCGGCTCCAGCTCGGCCCGCTCACCGGTTTCTCGAACCCGGGCCACCACCTCAGCGGCCTGCTGCTCCAACTGTGCCCGCCGCGAGGCCCGGTGGCCCGAGATGTCCAGCATCAGCCGGGAGCGTTCGCCGGTCTCGCGATAGACGGCAAGCCGGGTCAGTTCCTGGAGCGCCTCGAGCACCTCGCCGTCGGCACCCACCAGTTGGGGCAGCTCGGCGCCGACGACGGAGACCGTCGCGCGGTCACCTTCGACGTCGAGGTCG
Organism: Nocardioidaceae bacterium; assembly: GCA_025980475.1. GTDB lineage: Bacteria > Actinomycetota > Actinomycetes > Propionibacteriales > Nocardioidaceae > Marmoricola. The sequence continues at coordinate 77,942 of JAICXL010000003.1, forward strand.
ATGTCGCCGTCGAGATCGGCGATCTCGAGCAGCTCCTCCAGGTAGTCCGCGGCGATGTCGCCCTCGGCCTCCAGCCGTTGGACGCGCTTGGACTGCTCGCCCGGGCCCGCCTGGACCACAGCACCCTGCTCGGGCTCCTCGTCAGGGTCGAGCGCGACCTCGGCGGAGTCGTCGGGCTCGATCGCGGCGCCCTCAGCCATGGGCGCCTCGTCGTCTCGGGCGCGGGCAGGTTCGCCCGTCGGATCACTCACTTGCTCGCTCAATGGTCATCTCCCTTGTCTCGGGGCTTGCCTCTGGGCTTGTCCCCCGGTTTGTCCCGAGGCCTGCCCGGGGAGGTACCTGGGGGGGTGCGTCGGGGTCTGTCCTGGCGATCGCTGCCACCGCTGGCCGACGCTGCGCCGTCACCGTCGCTGTCGGCCGGGCCCTCGCCCGGTGGGCGCCCGCCGGCGGGCCCAGCGGACTTCTTCCGCTGCTGGCGCGACTGACGCCGGGGCTGCTGACGCTGGGCGGGCCGCCGGTCAGCCTTGTCCTGCACCGCGGTGGCGGTCTGGCCGCCGGTCTGCGTCTCGGCCTCCGCCAGGTCGCCGGACGTGCCGCGCCGGCCGGACTTGTCGGCGTCACGCTTCTGCTTCGCGGCGAACGCCGGCGTCCCTGGGGCGGGGTTGTTGCGGATCACGTAGAACTGCTGGCACATCGTCCAGATGTTGGAGGTGGTCCAGTAGAAGAGCACCCCGATCGGGAAGGCGATGCCACCGACACCGAAGACCAGCGGCAGCACGTAGAGGAGCATCTTCTGCTGCTGGGCATACTGCCCGGTCATCGCTCCCGGGGGCATGTTCTTGGCCATCAGCTGGCGCTGGGTCATGAAGGTGGTCGCGATCATCAGCACCACCAGCACGCCGGCGGCGATCTTGACGCTGATGTGGCCGCCGTCGTTGGTGAAGCTCGCCGACAGGGTGCCACCGAAGAACGGCGCGTTGGCGAAGCTCTTCGCCAGCGTCTGGGTCAGCACGCCGTGGCCCTGGTGCTCCTGGCCCGCGGCGTGGTCGATCAGCCGGAACAGCGCCCAGAAGATCGGCATCTGCACCAGCAGCGGTAAGCAGGAGGCCAGCGGATTGGTGCCGGTCTCCTTGTAGAGCGCCATCGTCTCCTGGGCGAGCCGCTCGCGGTCGTGGCCGTACTTCTTCTGCAGCTCCTTGACCTTCGGCTGCAACAGCTGCATGTTGCGCGAGGACTTGATCTGCTTGACGAACAACGGGATGAGCGCCGCGCGGATCACTAGCGTCAGTCCTACGATCGACAGGCCCCAGGCCCAGCTCGACCCGGGCTCGAAGACCTTGCCCAGCACCTCATGGAAGCCGACCAGCACCACCGAGATCAGGTAGTACAGCGGCGTCATGATGAAGCTGCCGATCTGGCTGAAGAAGGACACTCAGACTCCTCGAGTCATGGAGGACGAAGCTGGAGGAACCGGGTCATAGCCCCCGGCAGCCCACGGGTGGCAGCGCGCCAGTCGGCGGATCGCCAGCCAGCTGCCCCGGATGCTGCCGTGAACGGTGACCGCCTCGAGCGCGTAGGTCGAGCAGGACGGGTGGTAGCGGCACACCTGGCCGTAGAGCGGGCTGATGAGTAGCCGGTAGCACCTGAGCAGTCCGATGAGCAGGTAGCGGACCGGGTCGTACCTCATGTCGGCACCCGGCAGAGCAGCTGGTCGAGCTCGGCACCCAGGGAGGCGTAGGACGCCGTCCCTGCGGTCGGCAGTGCCCGGACCACGAGCATGCCCGAGGACGGCAGCGAGCCCGGGAGAGAACACAGTCGCTCCCGGAGCAGATGGCGGAGTCGTCGTTTCACGAGGTTGCGGGTGACCGCCGGACCGACCGCCCTGGAGACCACGAAGCCGATCCGGAGGGGTTCGCCGGGATCCGGCCCGGAACCGGGCGCCGGCTCCGGCGGCGGGTAGAGCAGGTGGAGCACCAGCAGCGGACCACCCACCCGTCGCCCGCGGCGGACCACGGTGCGGAAGTCGGCAGAGGGTCGCAGCCGGTGACGAGGGGGCAGCACATCCGGCCGGCCGGCTCAGGCGGCCAGTCGGTTGCGGCCCTTGCGACGGCGGTTGGACAGGACGGCGCGCCCGGCACGGGTGCGCATCCGCAGGCGGAAGCCGTGGACCTTGTGCCGGCGACGGTTGTTCGGCTGGAACGTACGCTTGCTCACGAGCTCTCTCCAGTGGCGGGGATGGGAACAGTCCGCGGACCGGGTCGGGAGACACGTGGTCACCAGCTGAGGAGTCAACTGGCACCGCGCCCCCACGCACCTGGGTCGTGGACATGCGGCACCGGTCGACACCGGTCTCGACTGCACCACGGTACGCGGTCGGCCAAGCCGGGGTCAATTTCACCAACCGCCGCAGGCTGGGTGGTGCAAACCTCGCAGGATGCCAGTCCGTCACCGGCATGTCGGTGCGACACGCCGCGCCGGGTCGAAGTTGCTCGCCGAACCTGTGGAGAACCGGTTGATCGACGGGCCCGATGGTTGTTAGCGTCCGAACACCGGTCGCCAGTCGACACCACCGGCCAACCGGATCCGGGACGCGCAGCAGCAACTGCCGCTGACCCCTGGAATCCGGCGCTGACCAGCGCAGATGCATGTCGTCTCCGGGTCAGCGCACGCTTCCGGGCGTGGGACGCCGACGGCACCGGTGATGCTGCACAACCTGTGGACAAACGTGTGGACAATGCCCGCCCGCGGGCACCCCGCCCACGTGTTCGGCCACCCGCCGATCACCGAACCAACGAGGGGAGCGCGAACCGCGTGGAGGCAACCAATCCGGCCAGGGACGCGCTGGCGCGGCTGTGGCCGTTGATCATCGAGAACGTCGCCCCCAACCAGCGGGTCTGGCTCACCGCCAGCCAGCCGGTGATGCTCGCGGAGAACACGGCCGTGATCGCGGTGCCCAACGAGTTCACCCGCAACCAGCTCGAGGGCCGGCTCCGCACCCGCCTGGAGGACGCGCTCAGCGAACGCCTCGGCAAGCCGATCCGGATCGCGGTGAGCGTCGACGAGTCCCTCGACCAGCGACCGGTGACCACCCAGCCGCCGGCTCCCGGCCAGGTGCCCGGTGGGGTGCCGGGTCAGTTGCCGGGCCAGGTGCCGGGCCAGGTGCCGGGCCAGGTGCCCGGCCAGGCGGTTGCCAACGGCACCCGGCCGGCGCAGCCGGCTCCCGACAGCCCGCTGCCGAAGGTTGATCTGTCGACAAGTCCACTCAGCGACTTGTCGACGAATGCCCACCTGCACGGCGGGGCCAGCCTGACCACCGGCATCCCGGACAGCCCGCTGAACCCCCGGTACAGCTTCGAGACCTTCGTGATCGGCTCCTCCAACCGCTTCGCCCACGCCGCCGCGGTGGCGGTCGCCGAGGCGCCGGGGATGGCCTACAACCCGCTGCTCGTCTACGGGGATTCCGGCCTGGGCAAGACCCACCTGCTGCACGCGATCGGCCACTACGTGCGCAGCCTCTACACCGGCGCCAAGATCCGCTACGTCTCCTCCGAGGCGTTCACCAACGACGTGATCAACGCGATCAAGGACGCCAATACCGCCGCCCTGCAGCGGCGGTACCGCGACGTGGACGTGCTGCTCATCGACGACATCCAGTTCCTCGAAGGCAAGCAGCAGACCCAGGAGGAGTTCTTCCACACCTTCAACACGTTGCACAACGCCAACAAGCAGATCGTGATCAGCTCCGACCGGCCGCCCAAGCGGCTGACCCAGCTCGAGGACCGGCTGCGCAATCGGTTCGAGTGGGGGCTGCTGACCGACGTGCAGCCGCCCGACCTCGAGACCAGGATCGCGATCTTGCGCAAGAAGGCGGCCGCCGAGCGGCTCAGCGCGCCGCCGGACGTGCTGGAGTTCATCGCCAGCCGGATCCAGACCAACATCCGTGAGCTCGAAGGTGCCCTGATCCGGGTGACCGCGTTCGCGAGCATCAACCGTCAGGAGGTCGACCTGACCCTGGCCGAGATCGTGCTCAAGGACCTGATCCCCGAGGGCGGGGAGCCCGAGGTGACCGCGGGACTGATCATCGCCCAGACCGCGTCGTACTTCGGCTACTCGATCGACGACCTGTGCGGCCCGAGCCGGACCCGTGCGCTGGTCACCGCCCGGCAGATCGCGATGTACCTCTGCCGGGAGCTCACCGAGCTGTCGCTGCCCAAGATCGGCCAGCAGTTCGGCGGCCGCGACCACACCACGGTGATGAACGCCGACCGCCGGATCCGCAAGGACCTCGCCGAGCGCCGCAACGTCTTCCACCAGGTCACCGAGCTCACCACCCGGATCAAGCAGCAGGCGAAGCAGGCCTAGGCCCCGGTGTCCTGTGGGCTTCGCGGGACGTTCCGGTGGACGCGTTGGGGATCGGCTGTGGAGAACGGGGGCGCGCGCCGCACACGGTCTCGCCCGCTGCACAGCACCGCGTTGCCCGTCCACCACGGCTCCACAGCCCCGGTGGACACCGGATCGACCGCTGACCTGCCCCGACACCGGTTCTCCACAGCGTCCACCGCCCCTACGACTACAACGGAATTACCAATTGCTCCTCGTCGGCCACACGTCGCTTCGCCGCCCTTCCTGGGGACAAACGACACGGCGCGTGGCAGGATGCTTTTCCCGCACCCGTGCGGACAGGCTTGTAGTTCGCTCTTCCAGGAGGCACTCGAAGTGAAGTTCCGCGTCGACCGCGACGTCCTCGCCGACGCCGTCGCCTGGACCGCTCGCACCCTGCCGTTGCGCCCGAGCGCCCCGGTGCTCGCCGGCCTGCTGATCGAGGCCGGCCAGCTCGACGACGCGGCCGGCTCCGGTGACGGGCTGACCCTGTCGACCTTCGACTACGAGACCTCCGCGCGCGCGACCCTCAACGCCGACGTGAGCGAGGAGGGCCGGGCCCTGGTGTCCGGCCGACTGCTGGCCGACATCTGCCGCAGCCTGCCCAACAAGCCGGTCGAGCTGGCCATCGACGGCCCCCGAGTGACGCTGACCTGCGGGTCGGCGCGGTTCAGCCTGCAGACGATGCCGGTCGAGGAGTACCCCACCCTGCCGCAGATGCCGGAGGCCCGCGGCACCGTCAAGAGCGAGCTCTTCGCCCACGCCGTCGCCCAGGCGGTGACGGCCGCCGGCCGCGACGACATGCTCCCCGTGCTGACCGGCGTGCGGCTGGAGATCGACGGTGACTCGATCGCGATGCTGGCCACCGACCGCTTCCGGCTGGCCCAGCGAGAGCTGACCTGGGCGCCGTCCGCGCCCGACGTCAGTGCCGCCGCGCTGGTCCCCGCCCGCGTGCTGGCCGACACGGCCAAGTCGCTCACCGGCGGCGCCGACATCTCGATCGCGCTCTCCGGCGGCGGCGCCGGCGAGGGCATCATCGGGTTCGAGGGCTCGGCGGGAGGCGGCATCCGTCGTACGACGACCCGTCTCCTCGACGGCGAGTTCCCGAAGGTGCGCAGCCTCTTCCCGTCCGAGCACCAGACCGTCGCCCGCGTCGACAAGGGCGCCCTGGTCGACTCGGTCAAGCGGGTCTCCCTGGTCGCCGAGCGCAACACCGCAGTCCAGCTGGCCTTCGCCGAGGGCGTGCTGACCCTCGACGCCGGCAACGGCGAGGAGGCGATGGCCAGCGAGTCGATCGAGGCCGCGGTCACGGGTGCGGACATCACCACCGGGTTCAACCCGCAGTTCCTCCTCGACGGCCTCACCGCGATCGAGGCGCCGTTCGTCGAGCTGGCCTTCACCCAGGCGAGCAAGCCCGTCGTAATGTCAGGGGTGGGCTCCCTCGACGGCGAGGTCGACGGCGACTTCAGGTATCTCCTGATGCCGCGCCGCCTGCTCTCCTGACCCTCGGCGGGGAGTCCACCGGCCCGCAGGCAACGACCGCAGGAGGAGCGCATGGAGATCGGACTCGTCGGACTCGGGAAGATGGGCGGCAACATGCGCACCCGGCTGCGCGACGCCGGCCACACCGTCGTCGGCTACGACCGCAACCCCGACGTGTCGGACGCCGCCAGCCTCCAGGAGATGGTCGGAAAGCTCGGCGGTGACGGCCGGCCCAGGGTCGTCTGGGTGATGGTGCCCGCCGGCGATCCGACCCGCGAGACGGTCAAGGAGCTGGCCGGGCTCCTCGGCGAGGGTGACCTGGTCGTCGACGGCGGCAACTCGAAGTGGACCGACGACAAGATCAACGCCGACCTGCTGGCCCAGAAGAGGGTCGGCTTCGTCGACTGCGGTGTCTCCGGCGGCGTCTGGGGCCTGAAGAACGGGTACGCCCTCATGTGCGGCGGCTCCGACGAGGACGTCGCCAAGGTGCAGCCGGCCTTCGACGCGCTGAAGCCCGAGGGCGAGTCCGGCTTCGTCCACGTCGGCCGCCAGCCCGGCGCCGGGCACTACGCCAAGATGGTCCACAACGGCATCGAGTACGCCATCATGCAGGCCTACGCCGAGGGCTGGGAGCTGCTGGAGAAGGTCGAGCTCGTCGAGGACGTGCCGGCCACCTTCAACTCCTGGCGCGAGGGCACCGTGATCCGCTCCTGGCTGCTCGACCTGCTCACCGACGCGATCACCAGGGACCCGCACCTCGACGCGATCAGGGGTTGGGCCGAGGACTCCGGCGAGGGCCGGTGGACGGTGCAGGAGGCGATCGACAACGCCGTGCCGATGCCGGCGATCTCCGCCGCCCTCTTCGCCCGCTTCGTCTCCCGCCAGGACGACAGCCCCGCGATGAAGGCGATCGCGGCGATGCGCAACGAGTTCGGCGGCCACGCGATCCGCTCCGAGTAGCCGCACATGTACGTCGCCCACCTGGCCCTGCACGACTTCCGGTCGTGGCCGGTGCTCGACGTGGAGCTCGGCCCGGGTGTGACCGCCTTCGTCGGGCGCAACGGGCAGGGCAAGACCAACATCGTCGAGGCCGTCGACTACCTCTCCCGGCTGTCCTCGCACCGGGTCGCCGCGGATGCGCCGCTGGTGCGGGAGGGCGCCGACCGGGCGGTGGTCCGTGCCGCCGTGGTCCGCGACGAGCGCCGCGCCGTGCTCGAGGTCGAGATCAACCCCGGCCGGTCCAACCGGGCGCGGGTGAACCGGTCGCCGCTGCCGCGCGCCCGGGACCTGGTCGGCCTGGTGCGCACGGTCGTCTTCGCCCCCGACGACCTGGTGCTCGTGAAGGGCGACCCCACCGAGCGCCGGCGGTTCGCCGACGACCTGCTGGTGCTGCACGGCGCGAGGTACTCTGGCACCCGCAGCGACTACGACCGGGTGCTCAGGCAGCGCAACTCGCTGCTGAAGTCGGCCCGGTCCGCGAGGTTCGGCGGCCGCCGCGGTCCTGCCGAGGACTCCGCGCTGCAGACCCTGGGCGTCTGGGACGCACATCTGGCCCGTCTGGGCGGTGAGATCATGGCCGCACGGATCCGGCTGGTCGAGGAGCTCAACCCGCTGCTCGGCAAGGCCTACGAGGCCGTCGCCCGGGGGGCCGGCTCCGATGACGCGACGCTGGCCTACCGGCCCTCGTTCGACGCGGGTGAGGCGGCGGACGCCCACACACTCACCGAGGCGCTGCTCGCCGAGCTGGAGCGACGGCGCGCCGACGAGCTCGACCGGGGGGTGAGCCTGGTCGGGCCACACCGCGACGACCTGCTCTGCACGCTCGGCTCACTGCCGGTCCGGGGCTATGCCAGTCACGGGGAGTCCTGGTCCTTCGCGCTGGCGATGCGGCTGGCCTCCTACGAGCTCCTCCGCGCGCCCGGGGCCGCACCCGGACCGGTCGACGACCCGATCCTGGTCCTCGACGACGTCTTCGCCGAGCTTGACGCGGGCCGTCGCGAGCAGCTCGCCGAGCTGGTCGCCGGCGCCGAGCAGGTGCTGGTCACAGCCGCAGTGCCCGACGACGTCCCCGAAGGGCTCCGTGGCGCCCGGTTCACCGTGGCAGCAGGTCAGGTGACCCGCGATGACTGAGCCCGACGGGCGCGGGGACGACGTGCCCAACCACCGCGACGACGGCCTCGAGCTGGCCAGGTCGGTGGCCCGCGGGCTCGCCGGCCGGACCAGACCCGGTCCGGCCGGCGAGCGGCGCCGCACCGGGTTCGGCAAGCGCCGGGCGGGCGCCGCCGGGAGCGCCTCGGGGGCGCACCCCGACGCCCGGGACCCGCAGACGCTCGACGCCAGCCTCGGCCGGTTCGTCAGCGACCAGGGCTGGGAGACCGAGCTGCGGGTGCACGGCGTCTTCACCCGCTGGGAGGCGCTCGTCGGCCGCGAGGTCGGCCAGCACGCCCTGCCGGAGTCCTACACCGACGGGAGGCTCGTCGTACGCACCGACTCCACGGCGTGGGCGACCCAGATGAAGCTGCTGGCCGGCACCGTCGTGCGTCGGCTCAACGAGGAGCTTGGCGACGGCACCGTGCAGGTCATCGACGTGGTCGGGCCACGTGCCCCGAGCTGGTCGCGCGGCCGCTTCCGGGTCAAGGGCCGCGGCCCGCGCGACACCTACGGCTGAGCCGGCCCCCTTCCCCCGGGGAACCGGCCTGCTGCCGATCCGGCGGGCGGGCAGACGTAGGGGGACCCGGGTGACGCCGTGATCGGCCGTCTTAGGCACCGCTGGAGGCCTTTCCGGCGAAGTTTCCTCCCCGGTAGTCCACATCCCCGGGCCGGTGCGCGTGCTTTCGGGTCCGTGACGGGTAAACTCGACCACGAGGCCGGCCCGCAACCTGCGCGTCATGACGCTGCGAGGGACGGCCACTCCTGTGTCGGGGGCCGGATGGTCCCGCAGCCGCCCCTGGCCGGGTCCTGTGCAAGCGAAGAGAAGAGGTCAGCCGAGCGTGTCGAGCGATCAGGTCGAAGCAGGCAAGTACGACGCAAGCGCCATCCAGGTCCTCGAAGGGCTCGAAGCGGTCCGCAAGCGCCCCGGCATGTACATCGGCTCCACCGGCGAGCGTGGCCTGCACCACCTGGTGTGGGAGGTCGTCGACAACTCGGTCGACGAGGCGCTGGCCGGCTACTGCGACCGGATCCTGGTCCTGCTGCTGCCCGACGGTGGTGTCGAGGTGCGCGACAACGGTCGCGGCATCCCGGTGACCCCGCCGCCCGGCCAGGAGCTGCCGGCCATCACCGTCGTGCTGACGGTCCTGCACGCCGGCGGCAAGTTCGGCGGCGGCGGCTACAAGGTCTCCGGCGGCCTGCACGGCGTCGGGGTCTCCGTGGTCAACGCGCTCTCCCGGCGGCTGGAGGTCGAGGTGCGGCGTGACGGCCACTGCTGGCGCCAGTCCTTCAGCCTCGGGGTCCCGGACGGCCCGCTGGAGAAGGGCGAGCCGACC
>JAICXL010000076.1 GCA_025980475.1 Nocardioidaceae bacterium
ATCCAGAACTGGTCGAACAACGTCTACAACCTGGTGACCAAGCGGGCCACCTGCGAGGCCGGCGCGACCATGGAGTGGGTCGACGGCAACATCGGCTCGAAGGTCACGATGAAGTACCCCGCCGTCTGGCTGATGGGCGAGCACGCCCGCGGCGAGACGCTGTCGATCGCCTTCGCCGGCGAGGGGCAGCACCAGGACGCGGGCGCCAAGATGGTGCACGCGGCGCCCTACACCTCGAGCTCGATCCTGTCCAAGTCGGTGGCACGAGGCGGGGGACGGTCGTCGTACCGCGGGTTGATCCAGATCAACGAGGGTGCCCACCACTCACGCTCGAACGTGCTGTGCGACGCGCTCCTGGTCGACGAGATCAGCCGGTCGGACACCTACCCCTACGTCGACATCCGTGAGGACGACGTCTCGATGGGGCACGAGGCGACGGTCTCCAAGGTCAGCGACGCGCAGCTGTTCTACCTGATGTCGCGCGGCCTGGCGGAGGACGAGGCGATGGCGATGATCGTGCGCGGCTTCGTCGAGCCGATCGCCAAGGAGCTGCCGATGGAGTACGCCCTGGAGCTGAACCGGCTGATCGAGATGCAGATGGAAGGAGCGGTGGGCTGAACGTGACTGTCGCTGACAATGTGAGGTCGGCCCTCGAGGTCGACGAGGTCTCCTCCCACCTGCACCCGATGGGGTCGTTCGATCCCGAGGACCACGGCGTCCCGACCGGCCGCGAGGAGGTGTGGCGGTTCACCCCGCTGCGCCGGCTGCGCGGGCTGCACAAGGACGCCCCGTTCGTCGGTGGCACGTTCCGCACCGACGTCTCGGCTCCCGAGGGTGTCGTGGTGGACCGCATCGAGGACGGTTCCGGCAGGGGCAGCAGCGGGCTGGTGCCCACCGACCGGATCAGCGCGCGCGCCTGGCTCGCTGCCACGAGCACGCTGTCGGTGCGGATCCCCACCGAGGCGACGCCGGCCGACCCGGTCTACGTCACCGTGACCGGCACCGGGGTCGAGGGCGCCTCTGCGGGCCACGTGGTGGTCACCGCCGAGCCGCACAGCAGGGCGACCGTCGTCTTCCGCTTCCAGGGCTCGGCGACCCTGGCCGACAACGTCGAGCTGGTCGTCGGCGACGGCGCCCACCTGACGGTGGTCAGCATCGACGACTGGGCCGACGACGCGGTGCACGTCGGGCACCGGCACGCCAACGTGGGCCGGGACGCTACCTTCCGCCACGTCGACATCAGCTTCGGCGGCGACGTGGTCCGGCAGGACACGACGGCGGAGTACTCCGGCCCCGGCGGCTCTGTCGAGATGCTCGGGCTCTACTTCGCCGACGCCGGCCAGCACATCGAGCATCGGCTCTTCGTCGACCACACCGCGCCCAACACCAAGAGCAACGTCACCTACAAGGGAGCGCTGCAGGGCGAGGGCGCCCACACGGTGTGGATCGGCAACGTGCTGATCCGCAAGGTCGCCGAGGGGATCGACACCTACGAGGAGAACCGCAACCTCGTGCTCACCGACGGCTGCCAGGCCGACTCGGTGCCCAACCTCGAGATCGAGACCGGCGAGATCCTCGGCGCCGGGCATGCCTCGGCCACGGGCCGGTTCGACGACGAGCAGCTGTTCTACCTTCGCTCGCGTGGCGTGCCGGAGGACGAGGCCCGCCGCCTGGTCGTGCACGGCTTCTTCCACGACCTGATCCGCCGGATCGCCGTCCCGGAGCTGGAGGAGCAGCTGGTGGCCACGGTCGAGCAGGAGCTGCAGGGGGTCCTCTGATGGCCCTCGAGCGCGTCTGCGCCGTCTCCGAGGTCCCCGACGACGAGGGCCTCGGCGTCACCGTCGACGGCCTCGACGTCGTCGTGGCCCGCTGCGGTGACGAGTTCTTCGCGCTCCAGGACCTCTGCTCACACGCCTCGGTCGCGTTGAGCGAGGGCGAGGTGGCCGACTGCCAGGTCGAGTGCTTCCTGCACGGCTCGATGTTCGACCTGCGCACCGGCAAGCCGACCAACCTGCCGGCCACCGAGCCGGTGTCCACCTTCCCGGTAGTGCTGCGCGACGGTGCGGTGTTCGTCGACGTGAGCGAGCCGCTCAACGGCGTCGAGCCGAGCTGACCGGGTAATCGCAAGACTTTCGAGAAGGCTTTTCAGAAGGAGAGAGATGAGCACGCTGGAGATCAAGGACCTGCACGTCACGGTCGAGACCGAGGACGGCCCGAAGGAGATCCTCAAGGGCGTCAACCTGACCATCCGCGACGGTGAGACCCACGCGATCATGGGCCCCAACGGATCGGGCAAGTCCACGCTGGCCTACTCGATCGCCGGTCACCCGAAGTACACCGTCACCTCCGGCACCGTCACCCTCGATGGTGCGGACGTGCTGGCGATGACCGTCGACGAGCGCGCGCGTGCCGGGTTGTTCCTGGCGATGCAGTACCCCGTCGAGGTCCCCGGCGTCTCCGTGGCGAACTTCCTGCGCACCGCGAAGACCGCGATCGACGGCGAGGCCCCCAAGCTGCGCACCTGGGCCAAGGACGTCACCGCGGCGATGGAGCAGGTCAAGATGGACCCGGCCTTCGCCCAGCGCAACGTCAACGAAGGCTTCTCCGGTGGCGAGAAGAAGCGCCACGAGATCGTCTAGCTCGAGCTGCTCAACCCGAAGGTCGCCGTTCTCGACGAGACCGACTCCGGCCTGGACATCGACGCGCTGAAGATCGTCTCCGAGGGCGTGAACAGGTTCCGCGAGCAGGGTGACCGCGCCGTGCTGCTGATCACCCACTACACGCGGATCCTGCGCTACGTCCGCCCCGACTTCGTGCACGTCTTCGTCGACGGCCGAATGGTCGAGGAGGGCGGCCCGGAGCTCGCCGAGCAGCTGGAGGCAGAGGGCTATGACAAGTACGTCGGTGCCGGTGTCTGAGCTGGCCGGCCTGCTGCCCGGGCTCGAGGTGATCCGGAAGGACTTCCCGATCCTCGAGCGCCGGCTCGCCGACGACCTCCCGCTGGTCTACCTCGACAGTGCGAACACCTCCCAGAAGCCGCAGGTCGTCATCGACACGATGGTCGACCACCTCGAGCGCCACAACGCGAACGTGGCCCGGGCGATGCACCAGCTCGGCGCGGAGTCCAGCGCGGCCTTCGAGGGTGCCCGCGACAAGGTCGCCCGCTTCCTCAACGCTCCGTCGCGCGACGAGGTGATCTTCACCAAGAACGCCTCCGAGGCGCTGAACCTGGTCGCCAACACGATGGCCTGGGCCGGACCGCTCCAGGTCGGCAAGGGCGACCGGGTGGTGATCACCGAGATGGAGCACCACTCCAACATCGTGCCGTGGCAGCTCCTCTGCGAGCGGGTCGGGGCAGAGCTGCGCTGGTTCGGCCTGACCGACGACGGCCTGCTGGACCTGTCCAACATCGACGAGGTACTCACCCCCAACACCAAGGTGGTCTCGCTGACCTGGGTGTCCAACATGCTCGGCACCGTCAACCCGGTCGCCGAGGTCGCCCGCCGGGCCCACGAGGTCGGTGCCGTGGTGGTCGTGGACGCCTCGCAGGCAGCGCCCCAGCTTCCCGTGGACGTGCAGAAGGTCCAAGGAGTCGACTCCTGTATCGACTTCCTCGCCTTCACCGGCCACAAGGTCACCGGCCCGACCGGCATCGGTGTTCTCTGGGGCCGCCAGGACCTCCTGGACCAGCTGCCCCCGTTCCTCGGCGGTGGCGAGATGATCGCCACGGTCGCGATGGAGCGGTCGACCTACGCCCCGGTGCCGCACAAGTTCGAGGCCGGCACGCCGCCGATCGTGGAGGCGGTCGGCCTGGGCGCGGCCGTCGACTACCTCTCCGAGATCGGCCTGGACCGGATCCACGAGCACGAGCAGGCGATCACCGGCTACCTCCTCGAGGGCCTGGCCACCGTGTCCGGGTTGCGGGTCCTCGGGCCGACCGACGTCACCCAGCGCGGGGGAGCGGTCTCCTTCGAGCTCGAGGGCGTGCACCCGCACGACGTCGCCCAGGTGCTGGACATGCGCGGGATCGCCGTCCGCGCGGGGCACCACTGCGCCAAGCCCGCCCACAAGCGGTACGGCGTGCAGAGCTCGACCCGCGCGTCGTCGTACCTCTACACGACGCCGGCCGAGGTCGACGCCCTGATCGAGGGCCTGGAGTACACCAAGCGCTACTTCAAGGTGGGCCACGAGAAGGGCGGGACGCGATGAGCTCGGTCGACCTCGACGCGCTCTACCAGGAGATCATCCTGGACCACTACCGCAATCCGCACCACGCCGGCCTGCGCGATCCCTACGAGGCCGAGGTGCACCACGTCAACCCGACCTGTGGTGACGAGATCACCCTGCGGGTGCACCTGTCCGGCGACGGCAGGACGGTGGAGGACGTCTCCTACGACGCCGAGGGCTGCTCCATCTCCCAGGCGGCTGCCTCGGTGATGGCCGACCTTGTCATCGGCCAGCCGGTCGACGAGGCGATGACCGCCCATGAGGCCTTCCTTGAGCTGATGCAGGGCCGCGGGCAGGTCGAGCCGGACGAAGAAGTCCTCGAGGACGGGATCGCCTTCGCCGGCGTCGCCAAGTTCCCGGCTCGCGTGAAGTGCGCGCTGCTGGCCTGGATGGCCTGGAAGGACGCGACTGCACAGGTGCTCAACGGTGCGCCTGCCGACCAAGGAGGAAGCGATGCCTGACTACACCGACCTGCCCGACGTCGATCTCGCCGACGCCGCTGGCGCCACCACCGTGGAGGACGTCCGCGAGGCGATGAAGGACGTCGTCGACCCGGAGCTGGGGATCAACGTCGTCGACCTCGGCCTGGTCTACGACGTGCACCTCGACCCGTCGACCAACGTCGTGCTCGACATGACGCTGACCTCGGCGGCGTGCCCGCTGACCGACCTGATCGCGGAGCAGACCAACTCGGCCCTCGAGGGGATCGTCAACGACGTCACGATCAACTGGGTCTGGATGCCGCCGTGGGGCCCGGACAAGATCACCGATGATGGTCGCGACCAGCTGCGGGCGCTCGGCTTCAACGTCTGATCTCCTGATCGGGCCGTGGCCCGGTCAGCGCCGACGGCCGTGCGGACCGGTCCCGAGTCCTCGTCGCCGTCTGGAAGGCTGGCGGCATGCCCGAGTCCCGCGTCGTCCTGGTGCCGCCGGCGCGCGCTGAGCGCTGGGTGGAGAACTTCTCCGCGCGGCACGGCGGTTGCGCCCTGGCGGTTCGCGACGGCGGGCTGGCGGGCGCCGCTCCCGACGGCTCGCTGTTCACGGCCGGGCTGCCCTTCGGGCGGGAGTACGCCGGCCCGGCCGTGATCGGGCCCTTTCTGGCCGAGACGCCACCGCCCGACGACTGGGGCGTCCTCCTCGTCCGCAAGGGCGGCTTCGCCGTCGCCCGCCTGCACGGTGCTGCCGTCGTCGGGTCGAAGGTCGGCCAACGGCACGTGCAGGGCCGGACCAAGGCCGGCGGCCAGAGCCAGCAGCGGTTCGCCCGGCGGCGGGACAACCAGGCGCGGGCCGCCTACGAGGCCGCAGCGGAGCATGCTCTCCGGCTCCTCGCCGGGTCGCCGGTCCTCGTGTGCGGCGGGGACCACCCGGCCGTGCACGCGGTGCTCGAGGACGCCCGGCTCCGCCGCCTTGCCGCAGCGGTGGTGCAGCCCTGGCTCGCCGTACCCGATCCGCGGCGTGCCGTGCTCGAGCAGGCGGTCGCCGACGCCGGCTCTGTCAGGATGACCGTGACCAACGCCTGACCCTGCAGGAGCCCCGATGTGGCAGCCGGACCCCGCCTGGCAGCGGTTGCCGGGCGGCCGCGGGTCGGGCGGGCTGTGGCTCGCCTCGGACGGCGACAAGCCGTGGGTGGTCAAGCGCCTGGTGGCGCCGCTCCCGGGTGACCCGGCGAGCCTGCGGGACCCGGGCCACCTCGGCTACTGGCGGCGCGAGGCCGACGCCGCGCTCGGCGCTGCGCTCGACGGGCCGGGCCTGGACGCGCCGGACACCGGCCGCGTCGAGGAGGACTCCTCCGGAGTCACCCTGTGGACCGGTGCGGTGGCGGTCGAGGAGCTGCCGGGACCGTTCGTCGCGCGAGCGCTCGGGCGGTTCGCGGCTGCGTCGCTGCCGGACGCGGCGTGGCTGTGCCTGCACCTGCTCGCCGACCGGCTCGCGATCACCGAGTCCCACGACGGCTGGCCGACCCTCGCCCGGACGACCCTCGCGGACGTCGCCGACGCGCTATGGCGGCGCCGGCACGCCTTCCTCGCTGCCTACGAGTCCCTGCCCGCCGGACCGGCACACGGAGACGCGGTCCCCTCGAACTTCGTCGCCCGCTCCGGCGCGGACGCCGTCGCGGTGGACTGGTCGTGCCTCGGGCGCGCGCCGCTGGGGGCGGACCTCGGCTACTTCTCGCTGTCGGGCCGGGAGGACTTCGAGGTGCTGCTGGAGGCCTACCTTTCCGGGCTGGCCTCTGTCGGAGTCGCCGCTGCCGTGGACGAGGTGGTGCTCGCGGCCCGGACGATCGCGGTCTTCACGGTGCTGTCGCGCGCCGAGTGGGCGCTGGCCCGGGCAGCCCGTGGCGAGGGCGCGCTGGCGGCGAAGTTCCGGCACCCTTCCGTCGCGCCCCATCTGCGTGCGCTGCAGCGGCAGTTCCCGCAGATCGAGGCGCTGCTGGGGATCTGACTCCTGCGCCCGGAGGAGCGCGCTGTCGCGGCGCGGCCTCATCCCGGTGCGTGCCGGGCCCGCCACTCGTCGGTGCAGCGACTCCTGCTTGGCCTGCGGCTCCAGGCGCATGCCGAGCCGCTCCATCAGCCGGCTGGCCGCGAGGTTGTCCGCGAAGCAGTTCGCGGTGACCCGGCGCAGCCCGAGGTCCTTGAAGCAGATCCGCAGGAGTGCCTCGACGATCGTGAGCATCAGGTCGCCGATGACCTCGCCGTCGCCAACCGACCTGCTCCAGCTTCGACGCCAGCCACGCATCATGCCGGTTCTGGGCAACGACCCCGGAAGCCGGAGCCTGGCGTGCTCACCCCCACCAGAACGCCGTCGCGATGATCGCGTAGAGCGCGACCAACGTCGTGCCCTCGAGCCAGGTGGACTCGCCGTCGAAGGAGATGAAGGCGGCCAGGACCACGGCGGCCAGCAGGGCGGCCACCAGCAGCGGGCTGAAGACCAGCGTCAGCGAGCCGAGGCCGAAGATCACGCTGATCAGCACCAGCACGCGCGCCAGCACGAGCGAGATCTGGAGGGGAGAGTTGAGGACCACCGAGAAGGCGTACTCGGAGTTGCCCTTGAAGGCCAGCTGCACCCCGACGACGTTCTCGACGGCGTTCCCGGCGATGGCGACGATGACCAGGCCGGCGAAGGCCTGCGAGATGTCGAGCGAGTCCATAGCGGGCTGGAGCGCGGTGACGAACCAGTCGGAGACGAACGCGGCGAGCGTGCCGGCGACCGCCAGCGTCCCGATCGCCAGCCAGATCGGCCACCGGGGCGGCTCGGTGTGCGACGGGGTGCCCGCATTGGCCTCCTTGCGGAGCGAGAAGGGCAGCGACAGCACGAACAGGCCGATCAGGATGACCGACACGATCGTGGAGAACGCGCGCTCGTGCGGCGCCGCTGGGCTGTGCACCCAGTGCGCCAGGGACGGGATCAGCATCGCGACGACCGAGACCAGCATCAGCACCGAGATGGTCCGGGCCCGCTCGGAGCCGAGCTGCTGGGTGCCGTGCTTCAGCCCGCCGGCGATGAAGGCCAGGCCGAGCACCAGCAGCAGATTGGCCAGGATCGAGCCGACGAGCGCGGACCGGACGACCGCGTCGAGGCCCTGCTTCAGCGCAAAGATCGAGATGAACAGCTCCGGCAGGTTGCCCAACGCCGACTGCAGCACCCCGGTGGCACCGGGGCCGAACCGGTCGCCGAGCTGCTCCACGCCGCGGCCGACCAGCGAGGCCAGCACGGCGACCGCACCGGCCGAGACGAGGAAGGCGACGATGTCGTTCCAGCCGCCGTAGTGCGCCATCCCGGAGACCACGCAGAGCACCACGGCGACCCCGACGATCGCCTTGTCGGAGCGGACGAGCACGGGTTCGGCGGTCACGTTCGACATGGGGCGCATCCTCGCAGAGGCGCCCGGTCAGTCGTCGACCCCGCGGGCGGCCAGGGCCTCGCCGAGGGCGTCCGCGTGGCGCAGCGACCGGACGACAAGGGGTACGGCGAAGGCCGTCGGGCTGGTGCCGAGTCCCCGCGCGAGCTGGGCCTCCCGCACCTGGCGGGCGAGCCCGATCATGACCGGGACCGACCGGATGCCCAGGGCCAGGAGCAGGCCGATGCGCTCGGGCTCGACGCCCACGTGGCGCAGCGGCCGGCAGAGCCGCACGACGGTGTCGACCATCGCGGTCGTTCGCGTGGTCAGCGTGACGAGGGCGGCCAGGAGCACCAGGAGGGCGAGCACGCCGACCACGTCGGCCGCGGTGCGCCAGCCGTTGGCCCACCACTGGAAGGCCCCGAGCACGACCGCGAGCCACCACAGCGGCCGGACCTGGGCGACCAGCAGCGCCGGCGGGATGCGCGCCGCGGCGTACAGCACGCCGGTGAGCAGGAGGGCGACCGCCACCCGCCAGGGGCGGTCGAGCCAGTGCGTGGCGAGGGCGGCAGCGACGAGGAGAAGCAGCTTGGCGCCGGCCGGGAGCCGGTGCAGCAGTGAGTCGCCGGGGGAGTAGGTGCCGAGCCCGCTCATGTGACGAGCTTCCGGTAGTGCGCGATCGCGTCGCCGGGAACGCCGTCGAAGATGACCGCGCCGTCGTCGAAGACCAGCACCCGGTCGAAGCCGGCGAGGAGGTCGAGGCTGTGGGTCACCAGCACCACCTGCTGGGGAAGGGCGTCCACCACGTCGGCGATCCGGCGACTGTTGGCCAGGTCGAGCAGTGTCGTCGGCTCGTCGAGCACGAGCACCTCGGGCTCGGTGACGAGCACGGACGCGAGCGCGAGCAGCTGCTTCTGCCCGCCGGAGAGCAGGTGGGCGGGGTGGTCGCGGTGGTCGGCGAGGCCGTAGGCCGCCAGCGCCGCCGCCACCCGCTGGTCGACCTCGCGACGGTCGAGGCCGCGACGGCGCAGCCCGAAGGCGACGTCCTCCGCCACGGTCGGCATCACGATCTGCGCGTCGGGGTCGGTGAAGACGAAGCCGACCTTGCGCCGCACAGCGCGACCGTCGGCCCGGGTGTCGAGCCCGTCGACAGTGACGGTGCCCTCGGTGGGCAGCACCAGGCCGTTGAGCAGCCTGGCGAAGGTCGACTTGCCGGAGCCGTTCGCCCCGATGACACCGACGCGCTGCTCGCCGAGCCGGAGGTCGAGGCCGCGCAGCACCACCCGCGCCGACGGCCCGAGCCCGTAGGTGTGGTCCACGCCGGCCAGCTCGATCAGCGGCATGCCTCGACCACCATCGCCACCCCCTGGCCGCCGCCGACGGCGATCGCGGCGAGCCCGTAGCGGCCGTGTCCCTGGCGGACCATCTGGGAGAACAGGCGTACCGCGAGCACCGCCCCGCTCGCACCCCACGGATGGCCGAACGCGAGTGCTCCACCCTGGGTGCACACGCGATCCGGCTCGAGGCCGAGCTCGTCGCAGCACGCGAGCACCTGCCCGGCGAACGCCTCGTTGAGCTCGACGACGTCGAGGTCGTCGAGGCCGAGGCCCGCCCGGCCCAGCGCGGTCCGGACCGCAGGGACGATGCCCAGCCCCGGCCGGTTGGGGTCGACGCCGGCCGACGCGGTCGCCAGGACGCGCAGGCCTGGCAGACCGGCCGACCCGGGGGCGATCGCCACGACGGCAGCCCCGTCGTTGACCCCGCAAGCGTTGCCGGCGGTGACGGTGCCCCCCGCCCGGAAGGTGGCCGGCAGCCGGGCCAGCCGGGCCACGGTCAGCCCCTTGCGGGGGCGCTCGTCCCGCGCGAGTCCGCCGACCGGCACCAGCTCCTCGTCGAGGAGCCCATCCTCGGTCGCGGCCCAGGCCAGCCGGTGCGAGCGGGCGGCATAGGCGTCCTGCCGGGGCCGGTCGATGCCGTGCTCCTCGGCGAGCAGGTCGGCGGCCAGGCCCATGTCGGGGTCGCCGTCGGCCGCCGGGGCGAACGGCGCGCGCCGGTAGCGGACCGGCTCGCCACCGGGCGGGGGCGGCCAGGACCGCCACGGCGCCGTCGACGCACTCTCCACGCCGCCGGCGAGCACCACGCCGCCGTGCGCGCGCACGAGCGCGGCGGCGACCTCGATCGCGGCGAGCCCGCTGCCGCACTGCCGGTCGACGGTCAGCGCCGGGACGTCGTGGGGCAGCCCGGCGGCCAGCGTCGCCACCCGGGCCACGTCGCCGCCGGGGCCCATGCAGTTGCCCAGAACCACCTCGGCCGGTGCCGCGGGCAGCCCCAGGGACGGCCCGAGGCGCGCGAGCTCGGCGAGCACCGGAGCCGCGAGGTCGGCGGCGCCGACGTCGCGCAGCGCCTGCCCGGCGGTGCCGATCGGGGTGCGCAGCGCCGCCACGACGACGGGGTCGTCGCGCAGGGAAGGGGCTCTGCTCATCGGGCGCTCCGGAAGAGGTCGGCCAGGGCGACGCGGTCCACCTTGCCAGCATCGGTGAGCGGCAGCCGATCCGCCACCTGCCACAACCGCGGTCGCTGCGCCGGCGCCAGGTGCGCCCGGGCATGCGCGGCGAGGAGGTCCCGGTCGCGGGCGTCGGTGACCACCGCGGCCAGGACGGCGCCGAGGTCCGGGTGAGGCACCCCGACGAGCGCGTACGGCGCCTGCGCCGCGGGTGACAGCACCGCCTCGACCTCGGCGAGCACGACCGTGGCGCCGGCGGTGACCACGGTCTCCGGCCGGCCCAGGACGACGAGCCGGTCGCCCTCGAGACGGCCCCGGTCGCCGACGGTGGCCCAGCCGTCGACGACCCGGAGGGCGCCCGAGTCTGGCCCGGCGACGAAGTCTGACCGCACCCGGATCTCTCCGCCGGCGACGCGCACCTCGACGCCCGGGAAGGCGTGCAGGTCGCCGGCATGGGCGCCGCAGGCGACGAACGACAGCTCAGCGGCGCCGTAGTAGTGGCCGACCCCCAGACGGCCGGAGAACCGGTCGTGCAGCCGGGGCGACAGCGCGTCCCCGCCGACCACCACCCGGGTGCCGCGCGGCAGCTCGTCGCCGCGCCGGGCAAGGACAGCCGGAGTCAGGCAGGCGTGCGTGGCCCGGTCGCCCCGGTCGACGAGCTGCGCGCCGACGACGCGGGCGTGCACGGCAGCGAAGAGGTTCATCGTCGCGGCCAGCGGGCCGGGGAGCCAGAGCCGGGCCCCGCCGTCGACACCGCTGAGCGTCGTGTAGGCGTCGAACGACGACCACCACGACGCCGTGCCGCGGACCACGTCACGGGCGGCCGTCGTCGTACCCGAGGTGCGCAGCAGCAGGTCGTCCCCGGCCTCGTGCGCCTCCAGGACGGCAGCGACCGGGTCCTCGGCGAGGAACGGGTCAGACAGGTGCTGATGCGCCACGGCGTGCTCGCGAGCCGGCCGGACGCTCGTGCAGCAGCCCGGGGTAGGCGGCGTGCACCCCGCGGGCGACGAGGGCGGCGATCACCGCCTTGGCCAGGTCGCCGACGACGTACCAGCCGGCGCTGACCGTGGCCGCCTCGACCGACAGGTGCGCCCGCCAGGCGGTGCCGAGGATCCCGAACGCGTAGACCACGACGATGCCGCCGACGAGGTTCGCGACCAGGCCCCAGGCCAGGCGGTAGGGCGCTCCCGCCTTCTCGGTGAGCCAGCCGATCACCCAGGCCCCGAAGGGGAAGCCGACCAGGTAGCCGACGCTCGGCCCGGCGAAGGCGGCCAGGCCACCGCGGCCGCCGGAGAGCAGCGGCAGCCCGACCGCGACCAGCACCAGCAGCAGCAGCAGGGACGCGGCGCCGCGCCAGCGCCCGATGATGGCGCCTGCGAGCATGACACCGAGCGTCTGCGCCGTGATCGGCACCGGGATGCCTGCGGGGTAGACCGCCGGGACCAGCCCCAGTGCGGCGACCAGCCCGGTGAAGGTGGCGACCAGCGCGAGGTCGCGCGACGTCATCCGGCGCATGGTCGCGATGCTAGTGGCTCACAGGTCGGCCACCGCCGACGGGGATCGGATGCCCTCCCGCCCCTGGCTCCCAACCCGCCGCCACGGCCCTCGCGGTTCCCGATCCGGCCCTCGTCGATCCGGGCCCTGGGGTCGAAGCGCATCCGGTCACCTTCCGGGGAGAGTGCACCGGTAGGGTGGACCCTTCGTGATCACTGCCCAGGACCTCGAGGTGCGCGCCGGCGCCCGGCTGCTGATGGAAGGCGTCTCCTTCCGCATCGGCTCCGGCGACCGTGTCGGGCTGGTCGGCCGCAACGGCGCCGGCAAGACCACCCTGACCCGGATCCTCGCCGGCGAGGCACTGCCCGCGGCCGGCAGCGTGCACCGCAGCGGCACCATCGGTTACCTCCCGCAGGACCCGCGCACCGGCGACCTCGAGGTGCTCGCCCGGGACCGGATCCTCTCGGCCCGGGGCCTCGACGAGGTCGTCCGGCGACTGCGGGAGGCGGAGGTCGCCATGGGCAGCGACGACCCGGACGAGCGTGACCGCGCGATGCGCCGCTACGAGCGCGCCGACGCCGCGCTGCACGCGGGTGGCGGTTATGCCGCCGAGGCCGAGGCAGCGCAGATCGCCGCGTCGCTGGGGATCGCGGACCGGCTGCTCGGCCAGCCGCTGCGCACCCTGTCTGGCGGCCAGCGCCGTCGGGTCGAGCTGGCCCGGATCCTCTTCTCCGGGGCCGAGACGCTGCTGCTCGACGAGCCGACCAACCACCTCGACGCCGACTCCATCGGGTGGCTGCGTGGCTTCCTGGCCTCCCACAAGGGCGGCCTGGTGGTGATCAGCCACGACGTCGGGCTGCTCGAGGCCTGTGTCAACAAGGTGCTGCACCTCGACGCCAACCGGGCCGCGATCGATGTCTACAACATCGGCTGGACGGCCTACCTCGAGCAGCGCGAGACCGATGAGCGCCGCCGCAGGCGCGAGCGGATGAACGCCGAGCGCAAGGCGCAGGCGCTCACCGAGCAGGCCAACAAGATGCGCGCCAAGGCCACCAAGGCGCAGGCCGCCCAGTCGATGCTCAAGCGGGCCGAGCGGCTGATGGCGGGCGTGGAGGGGGAGCGGCGCAACGACCGGGTGGCGCGGATCAAGTTCCCCGCCCCGGCGCCCTGCGGGCGGACCCCGCTGACGGCGGCCGAGCTGTCGAAGTCCTACGGGTCGCTCGAGGTGTTCACCGACGTCGACCTGGCCATCGACCGGGGCAACCGCGTGGTGATCCTCGGCCTCAACGGGGCCGGGAAGACCACGCTGCTGCGCATCCTCGCCGGCGTGGACGAGGCCGACACCGGCAAGGTGCTCCCCGGCCACGGCCTCAAGATCGGCTACTACGCCCAGGAGCACGAGACGCTGGACACCA
>JAICXL010000108.1 GCA_025980475.1 Nocardioidaceae bacterium
ACGGGCCGCGAGGCCCAACTCGACGGGCCGCGAGGCCCAACTCGACGGGCCGCGAGGCCCAACTCGACGGGCCGCGAGGCCCAACTCGACGGGCCGCGAGGCCCAACTCGACGGGCCGCGAGGGCGAAGTGAACGAGGTGGGTCAGAGCGAGCGCAGCGCGAGGAAGACGTCCACCCGGTCCTCCAGCCGCGCGAGCGAGCGGCCGGTCAGCGCCTCGACCCGCTCGATCCGGTAGCGGACGGTGTTGACGTGCACGTGCAGCGCCTCGGCGGTCCGGCTCCAGGACCCGTCGCAGGACATGAAGGCCGACAGCGTCGCGACGAGCCCGGCGTCGTTGCGGCCGTCGTACTCCAGCACCGGCCCGAGCACCCGCGTGGCGAAGGTGCGTCGTACGTCGTCGGGGACCGCCGCCAGCAGCAGCACGTGCGAGGTGACCTCCTCGGCCGCCACCACGGTCACCGGGTCGCGCCCGGCCTCCGCCACCCGGCGGGCGTGCCGGGCCTCCTCGACCGCGCCGGCGAGGGCCTCGAGCGACGCCGCCGAGCTGATCCCGACGCAGAGCCGGTCGCGGGCCACGCCGGCCGAGGCACGCAGGAACGCCGCCCGCACCAGGGCCTCTCGTCCCGGCGACGCCTCGACGAGCGCGACCACCCCCGACGAGGGGGACGAGGCGACCACCGGCGGCCCGAACTCCAGCGCGACGTCCTCGACCAGCGCTCTCGCCACCTCCACGAGGTCGGCGCGCCCGGCGAAGTCGACCACCAGCGCGTGCAGGAGACCGGACGGGTCCAGGCCCGCGTGGCGCAGCCGGGTCGCGGTCTCGACGGGCCGTGCGCCGGCGGCGACCAGGGCGACCGCCTCCTCGGCGATGTGCCGCACGGCCCGCAGTCCCTCGTCGCGCCGGGACCGGTCCAGGGACCCCATCGCCGCGAGCTCGACCACCGACTCCGCCGCGCCCTCGTCCCACGTGCGGTGGTCGCCCTCCGCGACGACGATCCAGGACGCCAGCCGGTTGCCGAGCGCGGACCCCACCGGGAAGAGGCTGTACGACGACCCGCCCGCGACCGTCACCACCGCCGGCAACCGGTCGGCCTTCAGGAACGCGGTCGTCAGGGCGTCGAGGACGTCGCCGGGGAGCTCGCCGGGACCGGGCACGACGTGCCGGCCGGTCGTGGTCAGCACCCGGCAGACCTGGCCGGTCTCCCGGGACACCCGCGCGGCGAGCTCGTCCAGCGAGCGTCCGGCGGCGATCGCGGCGAGCAGGGTGCGCTGCCGGGCGAGCGAGGCCGAGCTGGCCCCGGACGCCGCGGCCGAGAAGTGCTCGGTGATGTCGGCGAACGGCACCTCCTCGGGCACTTCCAGCAGCGGCACGTCGTGGCGTTCGCACGCCGCGACGAGGTCGTCGGGGACCGAGCCGAGCAGCGCGTCGCCGACCGCCAGCGCCGCGGCGCCCGCAGCCGCCATCGACGCGACGAACTCCTCGCTGTCCGCGGCGTCCCGCCGCCAGACCAGGCCGGTGATCACCAGCTCGCCACCGGAGAGGTAGCGCGCGCCGTGCAGCAGGTCGGTGGTCATCGCCCGCGAGACGCTGCGGTCCAGCGCGCCCGGAGGGGCATGCAGCAGCCGCAGGTGGAGCTGGGGTGCGTCGACCAGCTCGCGGAGCAGCATTGGAGGAAGGTACAACAAAGCGCCGGACAGGTGACACCGGTTCGTGCATCCTGTGGCTACCCCGGCTCCCGCCTGCCGGGATTGACTTGTCGCATGGCGGGTGACCGCCGTCACACTGCACGCTGCAACCGGGAGATGACGATGGACTTCCTCCGCCCCACCAGCTGGGCCGAGGCCCTCGAGGCGAAGGCCGCCCACCCCGGTGCGGTGCCGATCGCCGGCGGCACCGACGTGATGGTCGAGCTCAACTTCGACCGGCACCGCCCCGAGGCGCTGCTCGACCTCAACCAGGTGACCGAGCTGCAGCAGTGGGCGGAGGACGGCACCCGGATCCGCCTCGGCGCCGGGGTCACCTACACCCGCATCATCGAGGAGCTCGGCGATCCCCTGCCCGGCCTGGCGATGGCCAGCCGGACCGTCGGCTCGCCGCAGATCCGCAACCGGGGAACGGTCGCCGGCAACCTCGGCGCCGCCTCCCCGGCCGGTGACGCGCACCCGCCGCTGCTGGCGACCGGAGCCGAGATCCGGGTGGCCAGCACCCGCGGCACCCGCACGCTCCGGGCCGAGGACTTCTACACCGGCGTCAAGCGCAACGCCCTGGAGCCCGACGAGCTGATCGAGGCGGTCGTGCTCGAGAAGGCGAAGGGTCCCCAGCAGTTCGCCAAGATCGGCACCCGCAACGCGATGGTGATCTCGGTCGCCGCGTTCGCGATCGCGCTGGACCCCGAGGCCGGGACCGTCGGCACCGGCATCGGGTCCGCGGCCCCGACGCCGCGCCGGGCCAGGGACGCCGAGACGTTCCTCGCCGGCGAGCTGGCCGCCCACGGCCTGTGGGAGACCAGGGGTGCGATCCCGGACAGCCTCACCAGGGAGTTCGGCGAGCGCGTCAGGCGGGCCGCCTCCCCGATCGACGACGTCCGCGGCACCGCGGCGTACCGCCTGCACTCCCTGGCCGTGATGGCCCGCCGCACCCTCGGCTGGGCCTGGGCCGATCTCCAGAACGACCAACGGAAGGCCTCCTGACATGCGCATCACCACGACCGTCAACGGCGATCGCCAGGACGTCGACGACGTCTGGGAGGGCGAGTCGCTGCTCTACGTCCTGCGCGAGCGGATGGGCCTGCCGGGCTCCAAGAACGCCTGCGAGCAGGGCGAGTGCGGCTCGTGCACCGTCTACCTCGACGGCACCCCCGTGTGCGCCTGCCTGGTCGCCGCCGGCCAGGCCCAGGGCCGCGACGTGGTCACCGTCGAGGGGCTGGCCCCCGACACCGGGCAGCACGACGACCTGCACCCGGTGCAGCAGGCCTTCCTCGAGTGCGGCGCGGTGCAGTGCGGCTTCTGCACCCCGGGCCTGCTGGTCGCCTCCCACGACCTGCTGCGGCGCAACCCGCACCCCTCCGACCCGGAGATCCGCGAGGCGCTGGCCGGCAACCTGTGCCGCTGCACCGGCTACGAGAAGATCCTCGACGCGGTCCGGGTCGCCGCCGACAAGCTCGACGGAGCGCCAGCATGAAGAGCTCCCCACCCGGACGCGCCCCGCTTGCCTCCGCGCGGGGGTCCCGCACGACCGTCATCGACGGCGCCCGGATCGCCACGATGGACGCCGGCCGGCGCGAGCTGACCGGCCACGTCGTCGTCGAGGACAACCGCATCGCCAGCGTCGGCGAGGGCCCGGGTCCCCAGGGCGACAACCGGATCGACGGCCGCGGCTGCCTGCTCACGCCGGGCCTGGTCAACACCCACAACCACCTCTACCAGTGGGTCACCCGCGGCCTCGCCGCCGACAACACCCTCTTCGAGTGGCTGACCACGCTCTACCCCGTGTGGGCCGGCATCGACGAGGAGACCGTCAACGCTGCCGCCCAGGGCGGACTGGCCTGGCTGGCGCGCACCGGGTGCACGACCACGACCGACCACCACTACGTCTTCCCCCGCGACGGCGGCGATGTCCTCGCCGCCGAGATCGAGGCCGCCCGGAGCGTCGGGCTGCGGTTCCACCCGACCCGCGGCTCGATGGACCTCGGCCGGTCGTCCGGCGGCCTCCCGCCCGACGACGTCGTCGAGGACCGCGACCGGATCCTCGCCGCCACGGAGCAGGCGATCGACCGCTGGCACGACCCGTCGCCCGGCTCGATGCTGCGCGTCGGGGTCGCCCCCTGCTCGCCCTTCTCGGTGACCGGCGGCCTGATGCGCGAGGCCGCTGAGCTCGCGCGCCGCAAGGGCGTCCGGCTGCACACCCACCTGGCCGAGACCGAGGACGAGGACGACTTCTGCCGCGAGCACTTCGGCTGCTCACCGCTGCAGTACGCCGAGTCGCTCGGCTGGACCGGCGCGGACGTCTGGTTCGCCCACGGCGTGCACTTCGACGACACCGAGATCAAGCGTCTCGGCGCGACCTCGACCGGCGTCGCCCACTGCCCGTCGTCGAACGCGAGGCTGGGGTCGGGGATCGCCAAGGTCGCCAAGCTGCGCGAGGCCGGCGCCCCGGTCGGGCTCGGCGTCGACGGGGCCGCGAGCAACGAGGCCGGCAGCCTGCTCGAGGAGGTCCGGCACGCGGTGCTCTTCGCCCGCGCCTCGGGTGGCCCGCAGGCGATGACCGTGCGCGACGCCCTCGAGATCGCCACCCTCGGCGGTGCCACGCTGCTCGGCCGCCAGGAAGAGATCGGCTCGATCGAGCCCGGCAAGCTCGCCGACCTGGCGCTGTGGCGGATGGACACCCTGCCGCACGCCGACATCACCGACCCGGTCGCCGCCCTCGTGCTCGGCGCCCCGCCGCCGCTGGAGCTGCTGCTGGTCGACGGGCGGCCCGTCGTCGAGCACGACCGGATGGTCACCGTCGACGAGGACGACCTCGCCACCCGCGACGCCCGGGCCCACAGAACCCTGATGGAGAAGGCGAGATGAGCCAGATGAGCACCAGGACCAAGCAGCCGGTCGGCGCCCCGACGAGCGCCACCAACACCGAGTCCGGCCGGATCGGCGACAGCCCGCTGCGCCCGGACGGCACCTTGAAGGTCACCGGCGAGTTCGCCTACGCCAGCGACCTCTGGATGGACGACATGATCTGGGGCGTCACGCTGCGCAGCCCCCACCCGCACGCGCGGATCCGGTCGATCGACATCGGCCCCGCGTTGGCGACACCCGGCGTCTACGCCGTACTCACCGCCGACGACATCCCCGGGCGCAACGCCGTCGGCCTGGAGTTCGACGACCAGCCGGCGCTGGCCACCGGCGTGGTCCGCTACCAGGGCGAGCCGGTCGCCCTGGTCGCCGCCGACCACCCCGAGATCGCCCGGCAGGCCGCCAAGAAGGTCGTCGTCGACTACGAGCTGCTGCCGGTGGTCAGCGACTCGCGCGCCGCGTTGGAGCCGGACTCACCCAAGGTCCACGACGGGGGCAACCTCGTGCGCCACCTCAAGATCCGCAAGGGCGACCAGTCCGTGAAAGCACCGGTCGTGGTCAGCACCGACTTCGAGGTCGGCATGCAGGACCAGGCCTTCCTCGGCCCGGAGTCCGGCCTTGCCGTCCCCGCCGAGGACGGCGGCGTCGACCTCTACGTCGCCACCCAGTGGCTGCACGTCGACCAGAAGCAGATCTGCAACGTGCTCGGCCTGCCGCCCGAGAAGGTGCGGCTCACCCTCGCCGGGGTCGGCGGCGCGTTCGGCGGCCGCGAGGACCTCTCGATGCACGTGCACGCCTGCCTGCTCGCGATGCACACCGGCAAGCCGGTCAAGATGGTCTACAACCGCGAGGAGTCCTTCTTCGGCCACGTGCACCGGCACCCCGCCAGGATGCGCTTCGAGTACGGCGCCCAGCCCGACGGCCGGCTCGTCTACGGCAAGGCCGAGATCATCTTCGACGGCGGTGCCTACGCCTCCTCGACCGCCGCGGTCGTCGGCAACGGCGGCACCCTCGGGATGGGGCCGTATGTCTTCCCGTCGGTGACCGTCGACTGCTACGGCGTCTACACCAACAACCCGCCGTGCGGGGCGATGCGCGGCTTCGGCTGCGTGCAGGCGGCCTTCGCCCACGAGTCGCTGATGGACGAGCTGGCCGACGCAGTCGGGGCGAGTCGGATCGGGGTCCGCGAGCTCAACGGGATGACCGAGGGCGCCGAGAACATCACCGGCCAGGTGATCGACTCCGCCGCCCCCGTGGCCGAGCTGATCCGCAAGGTCGCGGAGCTGCCGCTGCCCCCCGCCGACACCGGGAGCGACCTGCGCTCGATGCCCGGCGGGGTCGCCAACACCACCCACGGCGAGGGCGTCCGGCGCGGCGTCGGCTACGCCGTGACCTACAAGAACATCGGCTTCTCCGAGGGCTTCGACGACTACTCCACCGCCCGGGTGCGGCTCGAGGTGGTCAACCACGAGCCGGTCGCGACCGTGCACACCGCGGCCGCGGAGGTCGGCCAGGGGCTGATCACCATCGAGCAGCAGATCGCCCGCACCGAGCTGGGCGTGCAGCGGGTCGTCGTCCACCCCAAGGACACCTCGGTGGGCTCCGGCGGCTCCACGTCGGCGTCCCGGCAGACCTACGTCACCGGTGGCGCGGTCAAGGCCGCCTGCGAGGCCGTACGGCGCACGGTGCTGGCCCGGGCCGCAAGGACGCTGGGGGCCGAGGATCTCGTCCTGGACGGCGGCAAGGTCGTCTCCCGCTCCGGCGAGGTGCTCGCCGACCTCGTCGACGTGCTCGGCGAGGTCCCGGTCGAGGAGACCGTGGAGTGGCGGCACCGGCCGACCGAGGCGATCGACCCCGAGACCGGGCAGGGCAACGCCCACGTGCAGTACGCCTTCTCCGCCCACCGCGCCGTCGTCGACGTCGACGTCGAGCTCGGCCTGGTCAAGGTGGTCGCGCTCGACACCGCCCAGGACGTCGGCCGCGCGCTGAACCCGGCCGCGGTGATCGGCCAGATCCAGGGCGGCAGCGCCCAGGGGATGGGGCTGGCGCTGATGGAGGAGATCATCGTGTCCGACGGGCACATCCGGAACCCGTCGTTCACCGACTACCTGATCCCCACCATCCTGGACATGCCGCCCATGCAGATCGAGGTGCTCGAGTACGCCGACCCGCACGCGCCCTACGGGGTCCGCGGGGTCGGCGAGCCGCCGACGATCTCCTCCGGGCCGGCCGTCGCTGCGGCGATCCGGCAGGCGACCGGGCTGCCGCTGCGGCGGGTGCCGATCCGGCCCGAGCACATCGCCGGGCTGGTCGAGTGAGGCGCCGTTGAGCGAGCGGCTGGACCTGCTGGTCCGGGCCCGGCGGGCGGTGGTGGGGGCACGCGCGACCACCCCAACAGTGGGGGGGCCCGGAGAGAACCCCCCCCCCCACGGCGGG
>JAICXL010000036.1 GCA_025980475.1 Nocardioidaceae bacterium
CGGACTTCGCGAACTTGGTCGAGACCAGCTTGTTCAGGTGGTACGGCGGGTAGTCGCACCGGATCTTCGACGGCGCCGTCGGGCAGACCTTCGGGTTGGAGGAGAACTTCGGCAGGTTGACGTGCACCAGGTGGACCTCGGAGAAGAACCACTGCGGCTCGTAGAAGTAGGCGAGCAGCGGGGTCTTGTTCTTCTCGGCGCTGCGGAAGCTCTGGATAAGCGCCGCCTCGCTGCCGCCCACGACCACCTTGTAGTTCAGGTGCAGGTTCTTCACCAGCGCCTGGTCGTTCGTGACGTACGACGGGTCGCCGTCGAGCAGTTGGCCCTTGCCCCCGGACTCCGAGGTCTTGAACAGGTTCGAGTACTTGTTCAGGTTCTTCCAGTTGGTGATGTCCGGGTACTTCTTCGCCATCCACGGCGGCACGTACCAGCCGATGATGCCCTGGTTGCCGGTCTGCCCGGCGTCCTGCACTGTGTGCTGCTGGTCGATGAACTTCTTGGCCAGGTCCTCGTGGCCCCAGTTCTCCAGGATGGTGTCGACGGTGCCGTTGGCCATCGCGTTCCAGCTCGGCTCCTCGGCCAGCTTGACGTACTTGACGTTGCAGCCGAGCTTCTTCTTCGCCAGCTCGCCGACTACGTAGCCGTCGGCGTAGTAGCCGGTCCAGGCGTTCATGGCGATGTTGAAGTCGCCGCAGCTCTTTCCGCTCGCCGACTTGGTCGTGGAGATGTTGCCGCTGCCGCAGGCACTCAGTCCCAGTGCGAGTGCGGCACCGGCAGCGACCCAGCGGGCCAGCCGGAGTGATCCTCGTGCCATGCGTGTCTTCCTTTCGGTCGTCCCCGTCGTTCGGCGGGGACAGCTTTACGTTCCCGAGCGGTCCGCGACCGCGCGGGCGCTGCGGTCGAGGAGGATTCCGAGCGCCGTCAGCGCGATACCGGCGGCCAGGCCCTTGCCGAGCAGGTTGTACTGCGTGAACCCCGAGTACACGATGTAGCCGAGGCTGCCGGCCCCGACCATCCCGCCGATGACCACCATCGACAGCACGTAGAGCAGGCCCTGGTTGGCCGCCAGCGCGATCGACGAGCGGGACATCGGCAGCTGCACCTTGCGGATCATCTGCCACGAGGTGATCCCGCTGGCCCGGGCGGCCTCGACGGTCGCCGGTGAGACACCTCGGATGCCGTCGGCGACCAACTTGACCGAGATGGGCGCGGCGTAGGCGAGAGCGGCCACGATGGCCGTGAACCGGGAGGCACCGAACAGCGCGAGGGCCGGCACCAGGTAGACGAAGGGCGGGATGGTCTGGAAGCCGTCCAGGATCGGCCTGATCACGGCGTCGGCCCGTCTGCTGCGCCCGGTCCAGACCCCGAGCACGAGGGCGACGATCATCACCAGCACGGTGGCCACCACCGTGGTGGTCAGCGTGATCATCGTGTCGTTCCAGAGGCCGACGCCGAAGATCACGCCCTCGCACACCAGCGTGATCAGGAGCGGGCGCAGTCCGCCGAGCACCCAGGAGATCGCCAGCAGCACCGGCGCCATCAGCCACCACGGCGTGTCGGCGAGCAGGCCCTGCAAGGGGTTGAGGAAGCCGTAGCTGATCACGTTCTTGAAGGCCAGCGTCAGGGTGTCGATGGCGTTCACGACCGTGTTGGTCACCTGGTTGATGCCGTCGGCCAGCTGGCTGCCGACGTCGAGCGCGGAGGGGAACTGGGCCGCCTGGATGTAGAAGTGCGAGAAGTAGATGGCCGCGGCCACGACGACCAGCCCGGCGCCCAGCACGATCCGGTTCGCGCGGCGGCTCATCCGCCGCTCACCGCGGCTGTGCTGCTCCGAGCGCTCGCTGGCCGCGGTCGTGGTGCGGTCGAGCATGATCGCGACCACCACGATCAGCAGGCCGGGCACCGCGCCCTGGCCGACGTCGAGGTTGGTCAGCCCGGCCAGGACGTCGGGGCCGAGGCCGGGTCCGTTGATCAGCGCCGCGATCACCGCCATCGCCAGCGCGGCCAGCGAGCACTGGTTGATACCCAGCACGATCGTGCGCCGGGCCATCGGCAGCTGCACCTTGCGCAGCAGCTGCCCCCGGGTCACGCCCAGTGAACCGGCCGCCTCGACGGTGCCGGCCGCGACCGAGCGCAGGCCGTGCTCGGTGATCCGCACCAGCGGCGGGATCGAGTAGACGACGGTCAACATGATCGCGCAGGTGGCACCCGGCCCGAAGACCACGAAGAAGAACGGGATGTAGGCGAAGGACGGCATCGTCTGCATCGCATCGAGGATCGGCGTGACCACGGTCGAGACCCAGCGGCGGCGGGCCATCGCAATGCCGACCGGGATGCCGACCGCCATGCTGACCAGCACCGACAGGAGCGTCACGATCAGCATGTCGACGCTGTCGCCCCAGTAGCCGAGGACGCCGAAGAGCAGGGTGCCGACCAGCACCAGGATGGCCGACCGGAGCCCGGCCATCGCGTAGGCGATCCAGCCGAGGATCGCGAGCACGCCGAGCCAGCCGACCTGCGGCACCGGCCGGCCGGCCGCCGGCTGGGAGAACAGCTGCTGCAACCAGCCGATCACCGAGTTGACGAAGTCGGAGAAGTTGCCGACCACGCCGTGCCAGAACCAGTTGGTCTGCCCGGCCGCCTGGATGACGTCACGGATGTGGTTGAACCAGCGGTCCAGGCCGTTGAGCTGCACGAAGGGGCGGGCCAGCGTGTCCCGGTCGTGGAAGAGGAAGTAGCCGACCGCCCAGACCGCGAGGACCACGAGCAGCTTCAGCCCGGTGTGCCGTTTCGGGGCCTCGACGATCCGCGGCTGCTCCTCCTTCGCGGCTGGTGCCGGCGCGACCGTGAGCGTGCTGGACACTGCTAGTGCTCCTCGGCCACGACGACCCGCAGGATGTCCTCGTCGTCCACGACGCCGACTACCCGGTCGTCCTCGATGACGCGGACCGGGCCCTCCGCCGCGAGGACCGACCGCGCGGCCTCCCGGACGATCGTGTCGGCGGGCAGGGCCGGGGCGCCGTCGGCCTCGCCCTCGCGGGCGGGCCGCATCACCCAGCGCAGCGTGAGCACGTGTGACTTCGGCACGTCGGACACGAAGTCCTTGACGTAGTC
Organism: Nocardioidaceae bacterium; assembly: GCA_025980475.1. Lineage (GTDB taxonomy): Bacteria > Actinomycetota > Actinomycetes > Propionibacteriales > Nocardioidaceae > Marmoricola. The sequence continues at coordinate 3,115 of JAICXL010000036.1, forward strand.
GTCCGCCGGCGCGCCGACCACTTCGTCCGGGGTGCCGACCTGGACGACCTCGCCGTCGCGCATGATCAGGATCCGGTCGCCCAGCTTGAGGGCCTCGGCCAGGTCGTGGGTGATGAACACCATCGTCTTGCCGACCTCGTGGTGCAGCCGGATGACCTCGTTCTGCATGTCTCGCCGGATCAGCGGGTCAAGTGCAGAGAAAGGCTCGTCGAAGAGCAGCAGGTCGGGGTCGCCGGCGAGGGCCCTGGCGAGGCCGACCCGCTGCTGCATGCCGCCGGAGAGCTGGTCGGGGTAGGACAGCTCGTAGCCGGACAGCCCGACCAGGTCGACCATGTCCTGCGCACGCTTGCGTCGTTCGGCCCGGCCGGTCCCCCGCACCTCCAGGCCGAAGGAGATGTTGTCACGCACGCTGCGGTGCGGGAGCAGCCCGAAGTGCTGGAACACCATCGCGGCGTGCCTGCGACGCAGCTCCCGCAGGCGCCCCTCGTCGGCGGCGGTGACGTCCTCGCCATTCATCACCACCGACCCGGCGGTCGGCTCGATCAGTCGGGTCAGGCACCGCACCAGCGTCGACTTCCCCGAGCCGGAGAGACCCATCACCACGAAGACCTCGCCGGGCGCCACCTCGAAGGAGACGTCCTTGACCGCCATCACGCAGCCGGTCTTCTCCTGAAGCTGCTTCCGGGTCAGGTTGGCGTCCTCGGTGCCGATCACCTTGTCGGCGCGGTTGCCGAAGATCTTCCACAGCGAGTCCACACGCAGCGCGGGCTCAACCGCCGAGCCGGTCCGCACGGCGCCGGGTTCGATGGTCGGAGCACTCATGGCGCGCCTCCTTCCTGGGGCACGGCGACCGGCCCGTTACGCGGGTCGCCGGGAGGATAGAGCGGCATCTGGTCACGATGGCGGTAGGACGGCACGTCCACGGCGGCCATCGGAGTGTGGCCGAGGATCAGGTCGGCCGACTTCTCCGCGACCATCATCACCGGGGCGTAGATGTTGCCGTTGGGGATGAATGGGAAGACCGACGCGTCCACCACTCGCAGGCCCTCGACCCCGTGCACCCGCATCGTCGCCGGGTCGACCACCGCGTTCTCGTCCAGGCCCATCCTGGCCGTGCAGGAGGGGTGCAGCGCGGTCTCGGCGTCGCGGCGGACCCAGTCGAGGATCTCCTCGTCGCTCTGCACGCCCGGGCCCGGGGAGAGCTCCCCCGCGTTGAACGGCTCGAAAGCCGGCTGGTTGAGGATCTGCCGCGAGACCCGGAGGGCCTCCACCCACTCCTTGCGGTCGCTCGTCGTGGAGAGGTAGTTGAACAACAGCGACGGGTGCTCGCGCGGGTCCCGTGACCGGATCTTCACGTGCCCCCGGGTGTCGGCGTACATCGGCCCGACGTGCACCTGGTAGCCGTGGCCCTCGGCGGGCAGGCTGCCGTCGTAGCGGATCGCGACCGGCAGGAAGTGGAACATCAGGTTCGGGTAGTCGACGGCGTCGTTGCCGCGGATGAAGCCGCCGCCCTCGAAGTGGTTGGTGGCGCCCAGGCCGCGGCGGTGGAAGAGCCACTCGTAGCCGATCCGCGGCCGGGCGGTCATCTTCAGCCCGGGCGCGATCGACACCGGCTGCTTCGACGCGTACTGCACGTAGACCTCGAGGTGGTCCTGCAGGTTCTGGCCCACGCCGGGCAGGTCGGAGACAACGTCGATGCCGAGCGCGCGCAGGTCGTCGGCGTTGCCGACGCCGGAGAGCTGCAGCAGCTGCGGGCTGTTGATCGCACCTCCGCAGAGGATCACCTCGCCGGCACTGACGGTCCGGTGGGCGCGGCCGGCGCGCAGGTAGTCGACTCCCGTGGCACGGTTGCCGGCGAAGCGTACGGCGGTCACGAACGCGAGCGTCTCCACCTTCAGGTTCTTCCGGTCCATCACCGGGTGCAGGTAGGCGCGGGCCGCCGACAGCCGCCGGCCGCGGTGGACGTTGCGGTCGAACTTGGCGAAGCCCTCCTGGCGGTAGCCGTTGACGTCGTCGGTCAACGGGTAGCCGGCCTGCTGCACCGCCTCGAAGAACGCACCGAAGAGCGGGTTGTCCGCGGGGCCGCGCTCCAGCTTGAGTGGGCCGCTACCGCCGCGCCACTGGTCGGCGCCGGCCAGGCAGGTCTCCATCCGCTTGAAGTACGGCAGGCAGTGGAAGTAGTCCCAGTCCTCCATCCCCTTGCCGTTCGCCCAGCGCTCGTAGTCCAGCGGGTTGCCGCGCTGGAAGATCATCCCGTTGATGCTGCTGGAGCCGCCGAGCACCTTGCCGCGGGCGTGGTAGACCCGGCGGCCGTTCAGGTGCGGCTCCGGGTCGGACTCGTAGCGCCAGTCGTAGAGCCGGTTGCCGATCGGGATGGTCAGCGCCGCGGGCATGTGGATGAACGGGTCGACGCGGAAGTCCGAACGGCCGGCCTCGAGGACCAGCACGCGGTTGCCGGGGTCGGCGCTGAGCCGGTTGGCCAGGGCGCAGCCGGCGGAGCCGCCGCCGACGATGACGAAGTCGTAGTGGCCGGTGCTCATCGGGTCCTCATCCCTGGTCTCCGGCGCCGAACCAGTGCTGGGCCCGGGGCGCGATGTTGTGCCAGACGTGCTTGGTCTCCTGGTACTCCTCCAGACCGGTGCGGCCGAGCTCACGGCCGAAGCCGGACTGCTTGTAGCCGCCCCACTCGGCCTGCGGGACGTAGGGATGGTAGTCGTTGATCCAGACCGTCCCCATCCGCAGCCGCCCGGCCACCCGCTGGGCCTTGCCGGCGTCCTGGGTCCACACCGCGCCGGCGAGGCCGTAGATGCTGTCGTTGGCGATGGACACCGCCTCGTCCTCCCCGCTGAAGGTCTCCACGGTGAGCACCGGGCCGAACGACTCGTCCTGGGTGACCGACATGTCGCTGGTGCACCGGTCCAGCACGGTGGGCAGGTAGTAGTAGCCGTCGGCGAGCGCCGGGTCCTCGGGGCGGCCGCCCCCGCAGCGGAGCACGGCGCCCTCGGCGAGGCCGGCAGCGACGTACTTCTCCACCTTCTCCAGGTGCTGGACGCTGGTGAGCGGACCGGTCTCGGCCTTGTCGTCGAAGGGGCCGCCGAGCCGGATCCGGCAGGCCCGCTCGACCACCTCGTCGACGAACTCGTCGCGAATCGACTCCTCGACGACCAGCCGGGCGCCGGCGGAGCAGACCTGGCCCGAGTGCAGGAACACCGCGGTGAGTGCGTAGTCGAGCGCGACCTCGAGGTCGGCGTCGGCGAAGACGATGTTGGGGTTCTTGCCACCCAGCTCGAGCGCAACGCGCTTCACCGTGGTCGCCGCCTCGGCCATGATCCGCCGGCCGGTGAGCAGGCCGCCGGTGAACGAGACCAGGTCGACGCGCGGGTCCGAGGAGAGCGGCGCACCGGCGGCAGGGCCGGGGCCGACGACAAGATTGCCGACGCCCTCGGGCAGGCCGGCCTCGGCCAGCAGCCGCATGAGGTGGATCGCCGTGTGCGGGGTGAGCTCGCTGGGCTTCAGCACGAAGGTGTTGCCGGCGGCCAGGCAGGGCGCGACCTTCCACGACGTCTGCAGCAGCGGGTAGTTCCACGGCGTGATCAGGCCGCAGACGCCGACCGGCTCGCGCACGATCCTGCTGACCACGCCGGCGTCGCCGCTGTCGACCACGCGACCGGCGTCATCGCCGGCGACGTGGCCGTAGTGGCGGAAGACCCTCACCACGTCGTCGACGTCGTACTCCGACTCCACCATCCGCTTGCCGGTGTCGAGGGACTCCATCCGGGCGACGGCCGCCTTGTCCCGCTCGAGCAGGTCGGCGACGCGAAGCAGCAGGTCGCCACGCTCCCGGGAGCTGCTGTGCGGCCACGGTCCGTGGTGGAAGGCGTCGTACGCCGCTCCCACCGCCAGCGCGGTGTCGTCGGCACCGCCCTCGTCGATCTCCGCGACCACCTGCCCGTCGGCTGGGCAGCGGATCGTCCGGCGGGCGTGCTGCAGCGCGTCCCGCCACTCCCCACCGACGAAGATCTCCGGCACCCGGACCCGCCTCTCTGTTGCGCATCACGCACTCCGGTGCCCAAGACGCAACCCTGATGGCTCTGAGAATGGTCGCGCCACCCGGGTACGTCAAGACATCGACGCGAACGTGTCCTATTCGCGACCGGTCCAGCCCAACCGGAAGGAGACCTCACCGGCTGCCGCAACCAGCTGCTCCACCGCGGTGGCCAGGACGCCGTCCTGCAGCCGGAAGGTGGCCCCGGAGATGCTCATCGAGGCAATGATGTCGCCGTGGGCGTTGCGGATCGGCGCGGCCGCCGCGGTCAGCCCCATCTCGAGCTCGTCGACCGCGACGGAGTAGCCGCGCTCGCGGACGTCGGCGAGCTCTGTCCGCAACCGGGCCTTGCGGGTGATCGTCCGGTCGGTGTAGCCGGGCAGGGCGCCCAGCACCCCGTCGAGACGCGCGGGGTCGAGCTCGCTGAGCAGCACCTTGCCGTTGCTGGTCGCGTGCAGCGGGATGTGCTGGCCCACCCAGTTGTGCGACTGCAGCGACGACGACCCGGCCACCTGGTCGAGGTAGAGCGCGGAGTTGCCGGACAGCACGGCGACGTTGACGGTCTCGCCAGTGGTGGCGGCCAGGTGCCGGCAGATCTGGCGCGCCTCCTGGACCACGTCGAGCCGGGCGGTGGTGGCGCCGGCGAGACGCAGCACCCCGACCCCGAGGCGGTACTTGCCGCGCTCCCCGGCCTGCTCGACCAGGTCGTGCGCCTCGAGCGTGCTCATCAGCCGGAAGGCCGTGCTCTTGTGCACCCCGAGGTCGACGGCGATGTCGGTGACCCCGGCCTCACCGACGCGGGCGAGCAGCTCCAGGATGGTCAGGGCGCGGTCGACCGACTGCACCGCGTCCACCGCCCGCGCCTCCGGCATGCGCCGACAGTAGCGCAGCCGTGTTGCGCATGGCAGTCCCAGATCGCGGGTGGCGCAACCGCGGCCGCTACCGGAAGACGACCGTCCGGTTACCGTTGAGCAGGACCCGGGACTCCGAGTGCCAGCGCACCGCACGCGACAGCACCTGTGCCTCCACGTCCCGGCCGGCGGCGACCAGCTGGTCCTGGGTGTGCGCATGGTCCACCCGGATCACGTCCTGCTCGATGATCGGCCCTTCGTCCAGGTCGGCGGTCACGTAGTGCGCGGTGGCACCGACCAGCTTGACCCCGCGGGCATGGGCCTGGTGATAGGGCCTCGCCCCCTTGAAGCTGGGCAGGAACGAGTGGTGGATGTTGATGATCCGTCCGGACAGTGCGCGGCAGAGGTCGTCGGAGAGGACCTGCATGTAGCGGGCGAGCACCACCAGGTGGATGCCGTGCTCCTCGACCAGCTCGAGCAACCGCGCCTCGGCGCCCGCCTTGGTCTCAGGTCCGACAGGCAGGTGCACGAACTCGAGGCCGTAGGACTTGACCAGCGGCTCCGCGTCCAGGTGGTTGGAGACCACCACCGGCACCGACACCTGCAGGGAGCCCGTGCTGTGCCGGAACAGCAGGTCGTTGAGGCAGTGGAGCTGCCGCGAGACCATCACGAGGGTGCGGTAGGGGGCGGTCGCGTCCCACAGCTCGAAGTCCATCTGGAACTCTGCCGCGATCGGACCGAACTCGGCGCGCAGCTGCCCGGCGGTGAGGCCGGGTTGGTCGACCTCGAAGTCGATGCGCATGAAGAACCGGTCCACCAGGCGGTCGTCGAACTGCTGGCTCTCGATGATGTTGCCACCGTGGCGGACCAGGAAGCCGGTGACCGCGTGCACGATCCCCGGTCGGTCCGGGCAGACGATGGTCAGCACGAAGTCGCCGGCGGGGACACCGGCGTTCGCGGACGAGGGCAGGATCATGGAAACTCCTTGCTGGCCGTGCTGTGCGGGGGCTGTCAGTCGCCGAGCTCGCGCCGGCGGCGGGTGACGTACTCGGCCAGCTCCTGTCGGACGGCGTCGTCGAGGGCCGGCGGTTCGTACTCGGCCAGTTTCGCGCGATAGATGCCGGTGGCCCGCTCTGCGGTGTCCTTGCCGCCGTTCTTCGACCACCGCTCGAAGTTCTCCGACGACGACAGCATCGGCCGGTAGAAACAGGTCCGGAAGCGCTCCATGGTGTGCATCGCGCCGAGGAAGTGCCCGCCGTGGCCGACCTCCTGGTGGGCGTCGAACGCCAGCGACGCATCGTCGATCTCGAGCGGCGTGAACTCGACCTGCAGCATCTGCACGATCTCGGCGTCGATCACGAACTTCTCGTACCCGGCGACCAGACCGCCCTCGAGCCAGCCCGCGGAGTGCATCACCCAGTTGGCACCGGCAAGGAAGGTCGGCAGCATCGTCATCAGCGCCTCGTAGCCGGCCTGGGCGTCGGGCACCTGTGAGGAGGTGAGCCCGCCGCCGGTGCGGAACGGCAGCCCGAAGTGGCGGGCTATCTGTCCCGTGCACAGCAGGCCGATCCCCGACTCAGGGGTTCCGAACGTCGGTGAACCCGACTGCATGTCGATGTTGGAGAGGAACGAGCCGAAGATCACCGGAGCGCCTGGTCGGATCAGCTGGGAGAGTGCGATCCCGGACAGGGCCTCGGCGATCTGCTGGACGAGCGCGGCCGGGATGGTGACCGGCGACATCGCCCCCATCAGGATGAACGGCGTGAGCACCACGGGCTGGTTCGCCGTCGTGTACTCGAACTGGGCGTCGAGCATCCGGTCGTCCCAGCGCAGCGGGGAGTTGCAGTTGATCAGGGAGATGGTGGCCGGCGTCTGCTCGATCGACTCGCGCGAGCCGAAGAGGATCTCGCTCATCGCGATGGTGTCCGCAGCGTTGACTCCGGAGACCACGTTGCCCATGTAGACCTTGTCGGTCAGCGTCTGCAGCGCGAAGATCATGTCGAGGTGCCTGCTGTCCAGCGGGGTGTCGTTCGGCTCACAGATGACGCCGCCCGCCGAGTCGAGCACCGCGAAGGACTGTGCCAGCCGGGCGAAATTCTCGTAGTCCGCCATCGTCGCGTCGCGGCGGACCGCGCCCTCGCGCACGAATGGGGGGCCGTAGACCGCACCGAATGCCATCGCGTCACCGCCGATGTGGATGCTGTGCTCGGGGTTGCGGGCCTGGACGTCGAACTCCCGCGGCGCCTTCGCCACCTGCTCGAGCACGAAGTCCGGATCGAGGAACACGGTGTTGTCCTCGACCTTCTGCCCGGCCGCGCGGAACAACGCGAGCGCGCGGTCGCTCATGAACTCCACGCCGATCTCGGACACCAACCGCCGCCACCCGGCATCGAGCTTGGCCATGGCGTCCTCGGAGAGCACCTCGTAGCGCGGCATCTGGTTGCGGAACATCGACTCCTCCTGCTGGACACGACTTGCTGGGTTGAACATCGGGCAGACACTTGACCGGTCCGTTCCGGCATCCTAACCTCATTATGTGGATTTTGGTTCCACATCATGGAACATCGGGTACCATTCAACAACTCGGTAGCGACGATCAAGGAGCAGGACAGCAGTGGGTGAGCCGGCCAGGGGGACCCAGGCGGTGGACCGCGCCATGCGCCTGGTCGCGACCGTGGTGCGGGCCGACGAGCCGATGGCCTTCGCCGACCTCTTCGCGGAGTGCGGCCTGGCCAAGTCGACGACGTCCCGGTTGCTGACCGCCCTGGAGCGCACGGAGCTGCTCGAGCGCGACGACAACGGCTGCTACGTGGCGGGGCCGTTGTTCTGGCTCTACGCCGCCCGGCACGATCCGTGGGACGAGCTGGTGCGTCTCGCCCGGCCGACGATGGAGCAGGTCGGCGCGGACACCCGCGAGACCGTCAACCTCGCGGTCACGCGCGGCGATCGAGTGGTCCAGGTGGGCCAGGTGGACACCCAGTACATGCTCGGCACCCGCGACTGGACCCAGGTGGAGGTGCCGGCCCACTGCTCCGCTCTGGGCAAGGTGCTCTACGCCTACCGGTGCCTGCCGGTCCCACGCGGGCCCCTAGAGCGGCTCACCCCGCGGAGCGTCACGGACGGAGCCGCCCTCGACCGGCAGCTCCGTCAGGTGCTCCGCCGCGGATGGGCGATCACGGTCGACGAGCTGGAGGTCGGGCTGTGCGGGGTCGCCGTACCCGTCCGGGGCTGGGGCGGCGACGTGATCGCCGCGCTGGGCGTGTCCGGCCCCACGCCGCGGCTCGAGGACCGGATCGAGGACATCGGCCGACTGTTGAACGACCGGGCCGGGCAGCTGACCGCGCTGCTCGATCGGCGCACCCGAAAGGAGGGAGTCGCGTGAGCACTCCTGAGGAGATCCTGCAAGGCCTGTACGACGACACGCTGGTGGGCAACGCCCCCCGCGTGCTCGAGCTGACCCACGAGGGGCTCGAGCTCGGCATGGAGCCGCAGTCGATGCTCTTCGACGCGCTGATCCCCTCGCTGGAGGAGGTGGGTGCCCGGTTCGAGCGCGGCGACTTCTTCGTCCCCGAGATGCTGATCGCAGGCCGCGCGATGGCCGGAGCGATGGAGGTGCTCCGGCCGCTGTTGGCCGAGACCGGCGTCGAGACCGTCGGCACGTTCGTGATGGGCACGGTGAAGGGCGATGTGCATGACATCGGCAAGAACCTGGTGAACATCATGCTCGAGGGCGCCGGCTTCGAGGTGATCGACCTCGGCGTGCAGGTGGCACCGGAGAAGTTCATCGCCGCGATCGAGGAGCACCACCCCGACATCGTCGGCTTCTCCGCCTTCCTCACCACCACGATGCCGATGTTCAAGGCCAACATGAACGCATTGGAGAAGGCCGGCCTTCGCGACTCGGTGATCGTGATGGTCGGGGGCGCCCCGGTCACCCAGGAGTACGCCGACGCAGTCGGGGCCGACGGCTACGCCGCCGATGCTTCCGCGACGGTCAAGCGCGCGAAGGCGCTGCTCCAGGAGCGGCGCGCGAAGGTCCCCGCGTGAGCGGCCCCGTGCGTGCCACCCCGAAGGAGACCGTGCTCCGCTCGGCCAGCCGCGAAGTGGTGATCGGTCACGGCCGGCGCTTCTGCCTGATCGGCGAGCGGATCAACCCGACCGGTCGCCGGATCTTCCAGGAGCAGCTGCGCAGCGGTGATCTCTCCGCCATCGAGCGCGACGTGAAGGCCCAGGTGGAAGGCGGCGCCGACGTCCTCGACATCAACATGGGGGTCCCGCTGACCGATGAGGCAGACCTCCTCGAGCGGGCGATCCGGATGGTCCAGGGACTGACCGACCTGCCGGTGTGCATCGACTCCTCGGTGGTCGAGGCGCTCGAGGCGGGACTGGCTGCCTACGAGGGCCGTGCCCTGGTCAACTCGGTGACCGCGGAGGACGAACGCCTCGCGCAGGTCCTGCCGCTGGTGAAGAAGTACGACGCCGCCGTGATCGCGCTCCCCAACGACGCCGACGAGATCCCGATGGAGGCCGACAAGCGGCTGGTCCTGACCGGGAAGATCATCGACGTGGCGACGAAGGAGTACGGCATCGACGCCGCCGACATCGTCATCGACCCGCTCGCAATGCCGATCGGGGCGGATACCTCGATGGTCACCACCACGCTGGAGACCATGCAACGGGTCCGCGACGAGTTCGGCGTCAACATGACCTGCGGCGCCTCCAACGTCTCCTTCGGCATGCCCGCGCGGCACACCCTCGGTGCTGCCTATCTGCCGATCGCGATGTACGCCGGGCTCACCAGCGCCATCATGGACGCCCGCACGCCACAGATCGTCGACGCGGTCAAGGCCGCCGACCTGCTGCTGAACCACGACGAGTGGGGCATGGCCTGGATCGCCGCGCACCGGGCGCGCCAGGCAGAGGCGGTGTGAGCAACACCGTGAGCCTCTCGTGACCAGCCCGGTGAGCGACGCCGGCGCCGACTTCTCCCTCGACGACGTCCGGCGCGAGGGGCTGCTCGAGCCTGCCGGGACCGAGGCGTCCCCGCACGACGGCACCGGGCGGGTGCAGCTGTCGTTCACGGTCCTCGACAGTGGTGGCGCGGCGGCGGCCGAACGCGCGGTCCGAGTGCCGCCCGGGGTGACCGTCTTCGACTCGGCATCGTGGAACGGCATCGCCATCGACTCCACCTGCGGCGGTCACGGCACCTGTCACAAGTGCCGGGTGCGCGTCGACGGCGACGTCCCGGTGTCCCGTCACGATCTGCGCACGTTCACCAGCGAGCAGCTCGAGGAGGGCTGGCGGCTCGGCTGCCTGGTCCAGGCGACCCGCGACCTGCACATCGTGGTGCCGCCGCTCACCACCCGACCCAAGGCGGCCACCGTCGGCGTGGGCCGGCAGGTGATCCTGCGACCGGCGGTGCAGAAGCGCTACGTCGAGCTGGCCGAGCCCACGCTGACCGACCAGCGGACCGACCTGGCCCGGCTCCTCGAGGCGGTCGACGACCTCGAGCCGGTGCCCGACCTGTACGCCCTGCGCCGGCTGCCGACGGTCCTGCGTGAGGCCGACTTCAAGGCCACCGCCGTGGTCGTCGACGAGTCGCTCATCGACATCGAGCCTGGCGACACGACCGATGTGCGCCATGCGATTGCCTTCGACCTCGGCACCACGACCGTGGTCGCCACCCTCCTCGACCTGGCCACCGGGACCCCGGTTGCCGTGGCGTCGATGCTCAACCGGCAGCAGCCCTTCGGCGGCGACGTGATCAGCCGGATCAGTGCCACGATGCTCGACGACCGCGCCCTCGCGCGGCTCCAGCAGGCGGCCGCGGAGACCATGGCCACCCTGGCGGCCCAGGTCTGCGAGGAGGGCGGTGTCGACCCGGCGCACGTCTACGAGATCGCGATCGCCGGCAACGCGACCATGACCGCGCTGGCGCTCGGCATCGACCCCGAGCCCCTCGGGGTGGCCCCGTTCGTGATGTCCACCGCTCAGCCACCGGTCGTGCTTGCCGCGGACCTCGGCCTGGCAGTGCACCCACGCGCGCGCGCAATCCTCTTTCCCGCACTCGGGGCGTACGTCGGGGGTGACATCGTCGCGGGCATGCTGGCGACCGGGATGGACCGCGACAAGCGCACCCGACTCTTCATCGACGTGGGCACGAACTGCGAGATCGTGCTCAGCGACGGTGACACGATCGTGTCGACCGCGGCGCCCGCGGGTCCGGCGTTCGAGGGCGGCGCGATCCGGTGCGGCATGCGGGCGGCAGACGGCGCGATCGAGGTCGTCCGCCTCCTCGCCGACGGCGACCCGGTCCAGCTCCAGGTGATCGGTGACGTCGCTCCCCGGGGGTTGTGCGGCTCGGGGCTCGTCGATGCGGTCTCCGAGCTGGTCCGGCTCCGCCTGCTGGACGCCTCCGGGCGGTTCGTGCCCGAGGACCAGGCGGCCGAGCTGGTGCCCGACCTCGCCGACCGGCTCACCCGGATCGGCAAGGAGCGGGTCTTCGTGCTGCATCGTCCCGACCCGGAGGCCGACCCCGCCGACTGCGTGGTGCTCTCCCAGCGTGACGTCCGCGAGCTGCAGTTCGCCAAGGCGGCGATCTCTACCGGCTGGTCGCTGCTGCTGCAGGAGCTCGGCCTGGAGACCGGCGACCTCCAGCAGGTGTTGCTCGCCGGGTCGTTCGGCAGCTACCTCTCGCCGGCGGCGGCGGTACGGATCGGGCTGGTGCCCAGGCTGCCGCTCCTGAGGATCGTCTCGGCGGGCAACGTGGCCGGCGAGGGCGCCAAGATGGCACTGCTCTCGATCCGGGAGCGGGCCGGTGCGACCACCCTCCTCGAGGAGGTGAGGTATGTCGAACTCTCCGACCGCAGCGACTTCAACGACCGTTTCGTCGAGCAGCTCGGCTTCGGCGGCTGACCGGCCCGGCACCGCCCGGGTGGCTCTCGTCGCCTGCGGTGCCCTGGCCCAACCGGCCGCCGCGATCGCCGAGGCCGTCGGCTGGCCGCTCGACGTGCATCCACTCCCACCACTGCTGCACAACCAGCCGCGCCGGATCGCGCCGGCGGTCCGTTCCCTCGTCCTCCGGCTGCGCGGCTCCTACGACCGGGTGGCGGTGGGCTACGCCGACTGCGGCACCTACGGGGAGCTGGACGAGGTGTGCGCCGAGCTCGGCGTCGAGCGACTGCCCGGACTGCACTGCTACGACCTGTACGCCGGTCCCGACCGCATCGTGGCCCTTCTCGACGAGGAGCCCGGCACCTACCTGCTCACGGACTTCCTGGTCCGGTCCTTCGCCCGCACCGTCGAGCGCGAGCTCGGACTCGACCGGTGGCCGGAGCTGCGGGACACCTACTTCGGTGCCTATTCCCGGGTCGTGTGGCTGGCCCAGGACCCTGCCGACGAGGCGCTCGGTGCCCTCGCCGAGGACGCCGCCACCAGGCTGGGCCTGCCGCTCACGGTCCTGTCCACCGGCACCTCCGGGCTGGCCGACGCCCTCGCGACCCTGGTCAGCGGGCCAGCTGCTCCATGAGCCTGGTGCGCCAGGCCTCGGTCTCGGCGATCTGGTTGAACGTGAAGACATGCAGGCCCTCCACGCGCGCTTCCGGCGGTGCCAGGGCCGGGGCGCACTGCTCGAGGAAGCGCTCACCGGTGAAACCCCCCGGGGCCGCCAGCCGCAGGAAGGTGCCCCGGTGCTTGGTGAGGAACCGGGTGGACTCCCCGACCCCGATCTTGGTGGCCATGTTGAGCAGCTTGGCGCGCTCGACCGGCCCCGGCATGCCCAGGAGCAGCGGCATGGTGACGCCGCGGGCGCGGAGCCGGGCCACCCAGGCCCTGATCGCCTTGGGGTCGAAGGTCAGGTTGCTCACGATGTGGGTGGCGTGCTGGCGCTTGTCCCACATCGACTGCACGGTGAGGTCATCACTGATCGTCGGGTGGGTCTCGGGATAGCCCGTGATGCCGACATGGTCGAACGGGTCTCCCAGGTCGCGGAGGTCGGCCAGCAGGGAGAACGCGTCCGGGTAGTCCCCGACCGGGTCGGCGTCCCCGCCGGGCACGAAGATCCGGGTGATGCCCTTCCCGGTCAACCGGTCACAGATCTCGGCGAGCTCGCTGCGGCCCCGGACCATCCGGGCGGCGAGGTGCGGGACGACGGCGTACCCGTGGCCGCACAGCCTCTCGGACAGGTCGAGGGTAGCCTCCAGCCCCTTGCCCGGCGAGGCCGTGATCGTCACGACACGCTCCACCGGGACGTGCTCGAGCACCTTGTCCTCCGCGGAGGCGGTGGGCAGGATCTCGTAGCGGGTGCAGGCCAGCAGCCGGAGCATGGTCTCGACGACAGTTTTGTTGCGCATTGTGCATTCCGTTTCGTGATGCGCACCTTCCAGGCACCAGCGTAGGGCGTGCAGGGCCGCTCGGGAAGAGCATCGCCGGGCGGGACGACGAGCGGGCCCGGTGGGAGGTCCACCGGGCCCGCTCAGCGGATCGGACGCTTCAGCGCACCCGCACCGTGATCCGCGTGCTCGACGGCCTGAACAGATCGCTGCCGAGGTAGCGGACCCGCACCACGTGCTTGCCCCGCTTGCGGTAGGCCGGCATCCGGACCGACGCCTTGCCGCTCGAGAGCGTGACCCGCTTGACCAGCGTGCGACCCCGGTAGACCGCGACCCTGCCGGTCGGCGTCCCGCTGGCGGTGGCGACCCGGACCGAGAGCGTCCAGCGGTGCCCGCTGTGCACCACCGAAGCGGCCTTCGCGTGCACCGACGTTGGGGCCTTGGTCGTGGCCGCCCCCTGCGCGGGGATGGTCACCGTGGTACCGCTCGGGTGCGCGGTCACCACGAAGGTGGCTCCCGCGGGCACGGTGGTGGGTGCCGTGAAGGCCACCGCGGCCTCTCCGCTCGTCACCGGGATCCCGGTCGCGATCGGCTCGTCACCGCTCGCGGAGTGCATGGTGACGTCGACCGTGTCGTTGGCTGGGCTGCCCAGCGAGGTGAGGTCGAGGCGGTGCAGGGTGAAGCTGACCGCGTCGCCGGGCGCGACCGACGCCGGCAGGTTGCTGGCGTAGACCTCACGACGGTCGAACCCCGGTGCCACCGGGCTGTGCGCGCCGAGGTAGTCGATCCAGGCGTCCCGGTCGATCATCCCGGTGTCCTTGATGTTCGTGCCGTCCTTGAAGGTGGTGAAGTTGTCTCCGCCGGTGGCGAGGAAGGAGAACGCGCCGATCCGGTAGGTCCTCGCCGGGTCGAGCGGCTCGCCGTTGACCAGCACCGAGGTGACGTGCTCACCCCTCGGGGCTGCGTCGTCGAGCGTCACCGAGACGTTGTCCGACAGGCCCAGGTGGAGGAACGGCCGCGAGACGCCGTCTGGCTGCCACTGCTCCTCGAGGACCTGCTTGAACTGCGCACCGGTCAGGTCCACCGTCCAGAGGTTGTTGACGAACGGCAGCACCGAGTTGGCCTCGGCATAGGTGACCACGCCGTCCGCGTTGGTGCTGTCCGCGCCCCCGTAGAAGAGCTCGTCCCGCAGGCCGCCCGGGTTGGTGACCCCGATCTCGGCGCCGTTGGGCTGCATCGAGGAGAGCAGCGCGTTGGCCACCAGGTCGCCCATCGTCGACTCCGAGGAGCGGTCGTCGCGACCCTCCTTGGGGTCGCTGGCGCTCGGGCCGACATAGGTGTTGCCCGGCCCGGTGTAGCTGCCCTTGACGTAGGCGGTGGTGATGTCGGCGGAGACCCGCGCGACCGGCACCCCGCCCCGGACCTTGGCGGCGGCCAGGGCGTCGTTGACGATGTCGTTCACCTCGGCGACCCTCGGGAGGCTCAGGTCGGCGGTCGCCACCCGGGCCACGTTGCTCGCGGTGTAGCCGAGGACCTGGCCAGTGCCGTCGACGGTCAGCTGGACCTGGCCGACGTTGGCGCCGTAGTCACCTGTCTGCAGGACCGGGCGGGTGGTGCCGGGACGACCGGGCACCGGGGCGTCCCATGAGTACTCCTTGTGGGTGTGCCCGGTGAAGATCGCCGCCACCTTGGCGGAGGTGTCGTCGACCAGGTGCCTGAAGGCGCCGCCCCTGGCCAGCTCCTGCTCGAAGGTGGCGTTCTCGGCGGTGCCCTCGCTGGCGCCCTCGTGGTACTCGGCGATGATCACGTCGGCCTCGCCGTTGTTGACGTCGCCGTCCGTGAGCTGGTCGGCGACCCGGTTGACGGCCGCCACCGGGTCCCCGAAGCGGAGGTCCGCGATGCCGCCAGGGCTGACCAGGGAGGGAGCCTCCTCGGTGATGGCGCCGACGACGCCGATCCGCAGCCCGTCACGGGTGAAGATGCGGTACTGGCTGCCCGGCAGCGCCGGCTCGGTGGTGCCCTTCCTGTAGACGTTCGCAGCAAGGTAGCGCCAGTCCGCCCTCGGGATGAGGTGACCGGTCAGGTCGCTGAAACCCTTGTCGAACTCGTGGTTGCCCACCGACGACGCGTTCATGCCCAGGGCGTTGAGCACGTCGATCGTCGGGTTGTCGTTGGCCGACCCCGAGGCGAAGAGCGATGCGCCGACGTTGTCGCCGGCCGCCATGAAGAGCGTGTTCCCCTCGCCGCCGTCCTGTCGCAGCTGCTCGACTGTGGTCGCGAACTTCGTCGTGTCGCCGTCGATGCGACCGTGGAAGTCGTTGATGTTGAGCAGGTTCAGCGTCACCGCGTCACTGTCCAGCCCGACAACGAGCGGGTCGTGGTCCGAGGCCCGGTAGGCCGACTGGTTGTAGAAGTCGGTCGCGTTGTAGTTGTGGCGGCTGTACTCCAGGGCCACCGGCTCGACGGAGTTGATGTTCCACACGTGCGCCCCGGTCACCATCGCAAGCGCCTGCCTGTTGGCGAGGACGTGGTCGAGGGAACCGACGAGGCCGCCGAAGAGGTAGGTCGCCTCGTCGGGTGCCTCGGCGCTACCGAGATCGGTGAAGCCGGCCTGGTAGAGGACCCGCATCGGGTCCTCCTGCGTGTAGGAGTTGAAGTCGCCGCTGAGGAAGACCCGACGGGTGTCGAACTCCCTCTGCACCCACTTGGTGAACGACACCAGCTCGTCGGCCTGCGCGATCCTGGCCGGGTTCGAGTTGCCCTGGCCGGTGCCGTCGTCAGGGCCCGAGCCCTTGGACTTGAAGTGGTTCACGATCACCGCGAACGCCCGGTAGTCCCGGGCACCCGCAGGCTTGAAGGCCTGTGCCAGCGGGTCACGCGCGTTGGCGAACGCCGGGGCGTCGTCGATCACCGACTGGCCAACGGGCTGGACGCTGGCCGGTTGGTAGATGAAGGCCGTGCGGATGACGTCCTCGTCGGCCTGGCTCCCGGCCGTCGACGGGGTCGGCACGTAGGCCCAGGTGCCCGGAGCCGTGTCGTCGTTGAGCGCCTGCACGAGGGTCGCGACGGCGGCGTCGCGGTCCTGGCCGAACTTCGCGGAGTTCTCGATCTCCTCCAGCGAGACGACGTCGGCTCCGAGGTGGTTGATCGCGTGCACGATCTTCGCCTGCTGGCGAAGGAAGTCCGCCTGGTCCCAGGCGCCGCGCGGACCCTCGCCGTCGCAGGTGTTGACCGTGACCGGGTTGCCGTCGCGGTCGTCGTAGGAGCTGCAGCTGCCACCGTCGGCCTCGTAGTCCTCACCCGTGGTCGGGAAGTAGTTCAGCACGTTGAACGAGGCGATGTGCAGGTCCCCGCCGGTCTCGGCCGGCGCGCTGGTCCGGGTGTGGCCGAACGTCGCGGGGGGGACCCCGTCGCCGGTCAGCTGCGCGGTCGGCTGGTAGTCCCAGCCGCCGTTGCGGTAGTCGAAGATCACCGGCGCGGTGAACGTCACCGGCGCCCCGACCCGGATCTGCTTGTCCTGGGTGAGGTAGGGCAGCGGGGTGTCCTTCGCGGCGTCGTTGGTCATGTAGTTCGCCGATGAACCGTCGTCCAGGGTGACCGAGCGGGCCGCGTTGGCGTCCTCGACAGCCTGGATCGCGGTGGCGTCGTGCGGGTCGGCGACATCGGTCGGCACGGGCAACGGGGTCGTCCCGGACGCCAGCCCGATCTCGCCGTACTGGTTGAGGCTGTAGTTGTCGGCGACGGTGAACTTGCCCCCCGGGGCGACCAGCATGCCCTCGAGCGACTCCCGCTGCGCCTCGTCCGCGGGGAGCGCGACGGTCGCCGGCTTCACGGCCTCGGCCGGGTCGGTGAGCTGGGTGACCGCCGACCCGTCCGTGATGGACAGCTCGGTGAGGCCCTTGAAGTCCGTCGCCGTTCCGGTCACCTGGACGTGGTCGCCGACCTGGACCGTGACGGCGCCCTGCTTCTGGTAGACGAAGACGGCGTCGGAGGCCTTGTGGGTGCTGAGGTCGACCGCGCCGCCGGTGCCCGGAGTCTGGAGGTAGAACCCGTAGAAGCCGCCGGTCGGGTAGGCGGCGGTGACCACACCCGTCGTGGTCACGGTCTGGTTGGGGTACGGCGTCGTCGCCCCGTCGCCCTGCAGCTCGGCGATCGTGATCGGCTCGTCCACCGGGGGCGGAGGAGTCGCCCCGGAGCCCTGCGGCGTCGGGGCGGTGGCGGTGAAGTCAGCCGCGTTGTCGTCCGTGTCGCTGCCGGTCGCGCTCCGCGAGACCGACTCGGCGCTGCTGCCGGCCGGTGCCGGGGCGGCTTCGTAGGTGTTCGTCGAGCCGAAGCCGACGAGGTCGACGATCGCGGCATTCCCGGTGATCGAACCGGTGGCCGGAGCGGTGAGGGCCGTTGACTGGTTGACCAGGAAGACCGTGCCCTTGCTGGCGCTCAGGTTGGTGTCGCCGGTCGCGTCCGCGGTCGGTAGCGGCGCGCCGACGTCGCCGCTGGTCGCGGCCGCGACGAGGTAGTGCCCGTTGGCCGGCACTGATCCGGAGAGCGGGATCACGCCGGTGGGGTCGACGGTGCCGCCTGAGGAGCGGTACTGCACCGACCAGCCGGCCACGCTGATGGCGGCCCCGGTGGGGTTGTAGAGCTCCACGAAGTCGTTCTTCAAGGTCGCGCCGGTGTTGCCGCCGCCGCCGTACACCTCGCTGATCACCAGGCCGGTGCCGGCGGTGTTCGCGAACGCGCTGGGGACGACCGCGAGGGGCGAGACGACGAGCGCGGCCGAGGAGCCGAGCACCGCGCCGCGGAGCAGCAGCCGGGACCTGGCGCGGCTGGCGCCGGTCACAGCGCGGCGGGGCGTCGTGGAGGAGCGTTGAGGCATCGAGAGGGTTCCAATCGGAGCGACGGAAGTGACGTAGGGCACAGGACTACAGGGCTGAGGTGCCGAAAGGAAGAACTGACCAAGAGTTTCCTGAGAAAAACATGACAGAAATCTGACCTACGGACTGGCAACTGTCCCGGGATAGGTTGCTCGGCATGGGCAACCCGATCGGAATCGACTTCGGCGGCAGCGGCATCAAGGCCGCGCCGGTCGACCTCGTCATGGGCGACTTCGCGGCCAAGCGGGAGAAGATCAAGACCCCCGTCCCGTCCACCCCCGAGGCGGTCGCGGAGGTGATGGCTGAGTTGGTCGCCCGCTTCGACGAGACCGACTCCCCGGTCGGCGTGACGGTTCCGGGCGTGATCCGCCACGGCGAGGCGTTCTCGGCAGCGAACATCGACGCGTCCTGGATCGGGGTGGACGTCGACGCGCTGCTCACGGAGCGGTTGGGTCGGGAGGTCCACGTCGTCAACGACGCGGACGCCGCCGGTGTCGCCGAGCTCCGCTACGGCGCCGCGAAGGGGCACGAGGGCGTGGTCATCGTGACCACGCTCGGCACCGGCATCGGCAGCGCGCTGCTCTACCGCGGGCTGCTGGTGCCCAACACCGAGCTCGGCCACCTCGAGATCGACGGCCACGACGCCGAGAAGCGGGCCGCCTCCAGCATCAAGGAGCTCGAGGGCCTCTCGTGGAAGGAGTGGGCGGAGCGGCTCACCGTCTACTACCGGACGCTGGAGAAGCTCTTCTCCCCCGACCTCTTCGTGGTCGGTGGCGGCGTCAGCAAGGACTCCGAGCACTTCCTGCACCTGGTCGACATCGCCACCGAGATCATCCCGGCGAAGCTGCACAACCGCGCGGGCATCGTCGGGGCGGCGGTGTTCACCACGGAGAAGGACGACTGATGCCCGCCACGCGGCTGCTGCCGACCGAGGAGGCCGTCGACCTCATCGGGCTGGTTCGGGACATCGCGGCCAGGGAGCTGCTGCCGTACGCCGCCGACGCCGAGGCGACCAGCACGTTCCCACGCGAGGCGTTCCGCACCCTGGGGCGGGCTGGCCTGCTGGGGTTGCCCTACCCGGAGGAGTACGGCGGGGGCGGCCAGCCCTACGAGGTCTACCTCCAGGTCGTCGAGGAGATCGCGACCGTGTGGGCCAGCGTCGGAGTGGGGACGTCCGTGCACGCGCTGTCCTGCTTCGGGCTGGCGACCCGGGGCACCGAGGAGCAGAAGCAACGCTGGTTGCCCGACTTGCTGGGCGGCGAGCTGCTCGGCGC
Source organism: Nocardioidaceae bacterium (assembly GCA_025980475.1). GTDB lineage: Bacteria > Actinomycetota > Actinomycetes > Propionibacteriales > Nocardioidaceae > Marmoricola. The sequence goes on from JAICXL010000036.1 coordinate 22,489, forward strand.
CTACTGCCTGTCCGAGGCGCACGCCGGGTCCGACCCCGCGGCGATGACCACGCGGGCCGTGCGCGACGGGGACGACTATGTCATCACCGGAGCCAAGGCGTGGACAACCCATGGGGGCGAGGCCGACTTCTACAAGGTGATGGCGCGCACCTCCGACGAGCGCAGCGGGATCTCCTGCTTCCTCGTGCCCGCTGACAGCGAGGGACTGACCGCGGACCCGGCCGAGCACAAGATGGGCCTGACCGCCTCGCGCACCTCCACGATGCGCTTCGACCACGTGCGCGTGCCGGCAGAGCGGCTGCTGGGCAGCGAGGGCGACGGGTTGAAGATCGCTCTCGCCGGGCTCGACTCCGGCCGGCTGGGCATCGCCGCGGTGGCAGTGGGGCTGGGCCAGGCCGCCCTGGACCATGCCGTCGCCTACGCCCGCGAGCGGGAGACCTTCGGCACCCCGATCATCGACCACCAGGGGCTGGCCTTCCTGCTCGCCGACATGGAGGCCGGCGTGCAGTCCGCCCGCGCGACGATGCTGCACGCGGCCCGGCTGAAGGACCGCGGGCTGCCCTACTCCCGCGAGGCCTCGGTCGCCAAGCTCAGCGCCACCGACATGGCGATGCGAGTGACCACCGACGCGGTGCAGGTGCTCGGCGGCTACGGCTACACCCGCGACTTCCCCCTCGAGCGGTTCATGCGCGAGGCCAAGGTCACCCAGATCTTCGAGGGCACCAACCAGATCCAGCGGCTGGTGATCAGCCGGTCCTTGCGGAAGGGCGCCGGCGGCGACCTGCACGGGGCCGGTCAGTAGAAGCCGTGTGCCGCGAGCGGGTGCGAGAGCTCCCGCTCCTCGTAGGCCAGGTGCGACAGCAGCGTGTCGGTGAGCAGGTCCATCGCGTCCTGCAGGTCTCCGAACCGGGTCGCGTCCTCCACGAGCGCCACCAGCGCCCGGTCGACGTCCTCGAGCACACCGGCGATGACGTGGTGCTCCTGCTCGAGCCGGTCGATGACCGGTGCGATCGCGGGCTCGGCAGCACGCAGGTGCGGGAAGACCGACCGGTCCTCGAGCGCGTGGTGGCCGGTGACGATCCGGCAGTAGGACGCGCAGTAGGCCCCCAGCGTCCAGCTGTTCTGCCGCAGCGTCATCGTGTTGAGCACCGACCGCGCCGCTCCCACGTCGGTGAGGCCGTGACGGACCTGGGCCACGACGTCCCGCAGCTGGGCCAGCTCCGAGCGCAGCGCGTCGTGCACGTCGATGAGGTGCTGGGCCGCGGCCTGCTGCTCGGGGGTGTACGGCGTCGCCGGGTCATGCGCCACCGAGGGCCGGGTCGACTCGTCCCACTGGTCGGCGTCCGGCCCGTCGGCGAGCCGGCTGCCGTCGTCGCGCGTCGCCACGACCGCCAGCGGGAAGGCGGTCGACCCGGCGGCGTGGGGTCGTCGTACATCGGTCTCGGCGGGGGCCCCCTCGACCGGCTCGACACCGGCGGCCACCAGGTCCCGCTCGGCGGCCACCAGGTCGCGCACGGCGGGGGCGACCTCGTCGGCGAAGCGGCGCACGTCGTCGGCGTCGTCGGTGCCGAGGACGAAGTCGCTGATCCCCTCGTCGAGCGCCAGTGCGGCCAGCTGCTCCGCCCACTCCCGCGGCGCGCCCTCCAGGAAGCCCGCGCCCGTGCCGAAGCGGCCACTGAGGTTGTACATCCGCCGGATGTCGGCGGACGATCGGCCGGCCGACGCGGCGGCGGCGTCGATCTGATCGTTCATCCCCGACAGGTCCTCCAGCCGGGTGTAGCCCATGCTCGGGATCCAGGCGTCGGCGAGCCGACCGGTGACCCGTAGCATCCGCGGCCCGTAGGCCCCGAGCCAGATCGGCACGGGATGCGCCGGCGTCGGCCCGGCGTGCAGGCCGTGGACCCGGTAGTGCTCCCCGTCGACCCGCACCGTCCCGGTGCCCGACCAGACCGAGCGGATCACCGCGATCGCCTCGACCAGGGCGTCGACCGCCTGCCTCGGCGTCCGGCGCTGCCCGCCGGCCGCCACGATCGCGTCCCAGAACGCCCCGGCCCCGAGGCCGAGCTCGACCCGGCCGCCGGTCAGCCGGTCGAGAGTGGCTGCCGACCGGGCCAGCACGACGGGCTGGCGCAGCGGCAGGTTGGCGACGTTGGGGGCGACGGTCAGCTGGCTGGTGCGTGCGGCCACCACGGCGAGCAGCGTCCAGGCGTCCAGGTGGCGCGCCTGGTAGGGGTGGTCCTGCACCGAGAACAGCTCGAGGCCGCGGACGTCGGCCAGCTGGGCCAGCTCGAGCAGCTGGTGCTCGGTGCCCGCCGCGGGGGCGGGGAAGATGCCGAAGCGGAGCTGGTGGCCGTAGTCCGTCACCCGCGACAGGCTAGTGCGGCCAGCGCCAACGAGGCGCCGTCCTCGACCAGCGCCGCCTGCCAGTCGCGCAGGCTGGTGCCGTCGCGCCAGGCCGCGCCGGCCACCGAGCCGGCGACAGCCCCGACCGCGCCGGCCAGCATCGGCAGCCCGGTCGACGCGTTCGCGCGGGATGCGATTGCCGCCGCACCGACGGCGCCGGCACCCACCCGCACCTGCAGCGCCGGCGGGTCCAGCCGGCTGGGGACGTCGGGATGCTTGTCCGCGCCGAGCTCACCGGCGACCGCCAGGGCGGCCACTGCCTTGGCGCCGCTCCCGGTCCTCGCCGAGGTCAGCGCAGGCATCGCGACGCCGAGCGAGCTCCGGCCGCCGGCAGCCAGGCCCAGCATCAGCGACCGGCAGAGCAGGCCGATCGACGGCCGGGCGAGGTCGGCCTTCGCCGCGGGCTCGCGCTTCTCCATGCCGCGGAGCACTGCGGTGGTGGTGAAGCCGTAGGCGAGGTGCGGCACGACGTCGCTGGCCCAGGCGGTCGCGTCCCACGTGGCCAGGTCGGTGGCGCCGAGGGCGTTCGCGGAGAGGTCGGTCATCGCCATCGCGCCGAGCCCGGTGACCATCGCGCCGAGGGGTCCGGGGAGCCGGAGGCCGACAGCCCGGCCGGTGGCGGCGGCGACGCCCACCCCCAGGCCGGCGCCGATCCCTGACAGGGCGCCCAGGGCCTCGTTGCGGTGCTGTCGCTGGGCGGCGCTCCCGGGAACGTCCACACCGAGCACGTCGAGGGCCGCGTCGACGGTGCGCTGCGGGAGCTCGCTCGGCGGACGGCCCCGGATCGCCATGTCCAGCCAGGTGACGGCGTTGATCACCGTCGTACCAACTGCTCCCGCGACCAGGCCGCGACGCAACACTCCGGACACTCCGGTCATCGCCTCTCCTTCGTTGCTGTCGTGGCCGCCCGGGTACCCGGCCCGCTCGAGGACGATGCGGGTGCCACCCCCAGGGCAACGGCGAGGCCGAGCACGACATCGGGGTCCTGGAGCCGCTCCCCGAAGGCGTCACGCAGCTGGCCCATCCGGTAGCGGACCGTCTGCGGGTGCACGAACAGCGACGCGGCGACGTCGTCGCGTCGGCCCTGGTGCAGCAGCCAGGCCCGCAAGGTCTCCTCGAGCTTCTCGCGGGTGCTCGCCCGCAACCCGTCGAGCGGCGCGAGCGCGCTGGCGCGCAGGTCGGCCAGGGCGTCCGGGTCGGCAGTCAGCACCAGCGACACGAGGTGGTCGTCCGTGTCGACCGGGTCGCCCGGAAACCCCGCGGCGCGGGACC
>JAICXL010000057.1 GCA_025980475.1 Nocardioidaceae bacterium
GGCGGATCGGGGTCAGGGAGGAGACCTCGAGCTCGATGTCGATCTTGCGGCGCGAGAGGTTGTCCGCGATCGCAACCTCGTGGCCCTGCGCGGACAGGTGCAGCGCGGTGGGCCAGCCACAGAAGCCGTCCCCACCGAGGATCAGAACACGCATTGAATTCCCTTCGTCGCTTGCACCCGCTGCAGTGCTAGTGTCCCTCCTCGTGTTCGTACCCGGGAACCGGCCCATGCTCACCCCCCTTTTCGGGCGGGAACCCTGCGCGTGAGCCGGCCGGTCCGCCCGACGCGCTCCGACTTCGTGCACTGGGAGCAGGTCAGCACCCGCTGGGCGGACATCGACGTCTATGGGCACATGAACAACGCCCGCTACTTCGAGATCATCGACACGGTCATCAACAACCATCTGGTGTTCGCGACCGGCGTCGACATCCGCGAGCTGGATGCCATCGGCGTGGTGGCAGAGGTCGGCTGTCGCTACTTCGCGGAGGTCGGTTATCCGGACCCCGTCGACGTGGGGGTCTGCGTCGACCGCATCGGGGAGAAGTCGGTCAGCTACCGCGTCGGCCTGTTCCAGGGGGACGCCGACCTGGCCGCCGCGGAGGGGCGCTTCGTCCACGTGTACGTCGACAACACCGACCCCGCTCGCCCGAGCACGCCCCTGCCTGCGGCCATCCGTGAAGCAGTGTCGCCGTTGCTCCGCTAGCCTCGTGGGTACCTGACGCCGTGTTCGTCTCATCTCGGAAAGCCTGGTGGATGCCTTGCTCTGGCTGCTGGTCGTGATGATCGCCGCCCTGGCGCTCGCCGGGCTCGTCGTCGCCTATGTCGCCTACCCCCACCGGGGCGAGGAGATGCCGCACGCGCCGTGGCTGGGAGACGCCATGAAGAAGGGGGTCGACGCGCTGCCCACGCTTGCCAACGAGCGAGCCCGCACGGGCCAGCGGCGCTGACGGCGCCGATGGGAACGACCCACCACCGCTCTGCTTGGATGGCGGCATGACCCCGCTGGACTACCTCTACGTCGCCATCGGCGTCGTCGTGCTCCTCGCCGCTGTGCTGGCGGGGCTGGTCCGGGGTCGGGCGCCCAAGAAGCCGGAGCCGCGCGGCGCCCGGACCCGGGCGCCCGAGCCAGCCGCCGGCACAGAGGCACCGCCCGAGGTGTCTGTGGAGGAGCCGACCGCGGAACCCTCGGTCGAGGCGCTGCTCGAGCCGGGCCCGACGGTGGAGAAGCCCGAGGCAGCGGCCAGCCGGCTGGTGCGGCTGCGGCAGCGACTGGCGCGCTCCCAGGGCGCCCTCGGCCGCGGACTGCTCGCGCTCCTCTCGCGTGACCGGCTCGACGAGGACACCTGGGAATCGATCGAGGACACCCTGATCGGCGCCGACCTCGGGGTGGGCCCGTCCACCGAGCTCGTCGAGAAGCTGCGCACCCGGTTGCGCGTCGAGGGTGGGGGGTCCCACGATCCGAGGACCGTCCTGCGCGAGGAGCTCCTCGCGCTGATCGACCCCTCGATGGACCGTCGGCTCGGGGTCACGGGGGCGGTCGGCCAGCCCGGGATCGTCCTGGTGGTGGGCGTCAACGGCACCGGCAAGACGACCACCGTCGGCAAGCTCGGCCGGCTGCTGGTCGCGGAGGACAAGACCGTCGTGATGGGCGCCGCGGACACGTTCCGTGCCGCCGCCACCGAGCAGCTGACCACCTGGGGGGAGCGCGTCGGCGTGGACGTCGTCTCGGGTCCCGAGGGTGGCGACCCGGCGAGCGTCGCCTTCGACTCGGTCAAGGAGGGCATCGCCCGCGAGGCCGACGTCGTGCTGGTCGACACCGCCGGCCGGTTGCAGAACAAGGCCGGCCTGATGGACGAGCTCGGCAAGGTCAAGCGGGTCATCGAGAAGCAGGCGCCGGTGACCGAGGTCCTGCTGGTCCTCGACGCGACCACGGGACAGAACGGCATGGTCCAGGCGCGGGTCTTCGGCGAGGTCGTCGACGTCACGGGGATCGCCCTGACCAAGCTCGACGGGACGGCCAAGGGTGGGATCGTCGTCGCCGTCCAGCGTGAGCTGGGGGTGCCGGTCAAGCTGGTCGGGCTGGGCGAGGGGCCGGACGACCTGGCCCCGTTCGATCCGCAGGCGTTCGCGGACGCGCTGCTGGGCGAGTGAGCCGCCTCAGCGGCTGACGCCGCGGACGACCAGGTCCACCAGGCCGTCGACGTCGATCTCGGTCGGCAACGGCTCGGCGGCGATGATGCGGTGGGCGAGGATCCCGCCCAGGAGCGTGGAGAGCATCTCGATGTCGATGTCAGGACGCACCTCGCCACGCGCGATGGCGCGGTGGTACATCTGCGCGGCGTTGCTGGTGATCTCGGAACTGGCAGAGCGGTAGAGCGCCGCGATCCGGGGATCGCGGGCGCACTCGACCACGGTGGCGCGCAGGAACGCCGCGCCGGACGGTGAGTTCACGAACCGGATCGTCGACAGGTAGGCCTGCCGCACGTCCTCGCGGAAGGAACCGGTGTCGGGGATCGGCATCTGCAGCTTGTAGAGCTGGGTCATGGCCGCGACCGCCAGGTCCTCCTTCTTCGCCCACCTGCGGTAGACGGTCGCCTTGCCGACGCGTGCGCGGCTGGCCACCTCGTCGACCGTCATGCTGTCGAAGCCCCGCTCGAGCAGGAGCGCCGATGCCGCCGCCAGGATGCGGTGGTCGGCCTCGGGGTCGCGAGGACGACCGCGCTTCCGGCGCACCGCACCGGAGCCGGTCGAGCTCTCCGCCATCACGGCGGCGATCGTCTCCACGCGCTGAGAATAGGGATGGCAGCGCGGCCGCGTCGGTCTTTTGGCGGAACTCATCGCCGTTCACCGTTCCGTAACAGCGGGTCACGACATGTGACACGGGCGAAACATGCAGCATCCCTGCTGGAAACCAGGCCCCGGCACAGTGACGGAAACCTGTTGGCCGTGATGGAGGAAGCCGCATGGACGGGAACGCCGCCTGGATGCTCACCTCGGCATCACTGGTGTTGCTGATGACGCCCGGCCTGGCGTTCTTCTACGGCGGCATGACGCGCTCGACGTCGGTGCTGAACATGATGATGATGTCCTTCGGCGCGATGGGCGTCGTCGGCATCGTCTACGTGCTCTACGGCTTCTCGATGTCCTTCGGCAGCCACGACCTGGGCGGGCTGATCGCCGACCCCTTCCAGTGGTGGGGACTGCGCGGCGTGACCGGCCCCGGCGGCTCGACGCTGGTCAACGGGAGTCCGGCGTACGGCTACGTGGGCGTCGCCTTCCAGCTCACCTTCGCCATCATCACGGTCGCGCTGGTCAGCGGGGCGATCGCGGACCGGGCCAGGTTCGACACCTGGCTGGTCTTCAGCGGCGTGTGGGTGACCGTGGTCTACTTCCCGCTGTCCCACATGGTGTGGGGTGGGGGGCTGCTCAGCCGCCCCGTCTTCGGGGTCGCGCCCGTCGACTTCGCGGGCGGCACCGTCGTGCACATGAACGCGGGGGTCGCGGGCCTCGTGCTCGCCCTGGTCATCGGACGGCGCAAGGGCTTCGGCGTCGAACCGTCGCGGCCGCACAACATCCCGTTCGTCATGCTCGGCGCCGGGCTGCTGTGGTTCGGCTGGTTCGGGTTCAACGCGGGCTCGGAGCTGGCCGCCGACGGCACCACCGGCCTGGTCTGGGTGAACACCTGCGTGGCCACCTGCGGCGGGATGCTCGGCTGGCTGCTCCTCGAACGCGTCCGCGACGGCAAGGGCACCAGCATGGGCGCGGCCTCGGGAGCGGTCGCCGGCCTGGTCGCGATCACCCCTGCATGCGCGGCACTGACCCCGTCGGGGTCGATCGCCCTCGGCCTGGTCACCGGCGTGCTGTGCGGCCTGGCGGTCGGGCTCAAGCACCGGTGGGGGTACGACGACGCGCTGGACGTCGTCGGCGTGCACCTCGTCGGTGGGCTCGTCGGCACGTTGGCGGTCGGTCTCCTCGACGCGCGCACGGGGCTCCTCTACGGCCACGGGCCCGAGCAGCTCATCGCGCAGCTGCTCGTGGCGGTCGTCGCGCTCGGGTTCAGCGCCGTGCTCACCACGGTGGTGGCGCTGGCCCTGGAGCGGACGCTCGGCTGGCGGGTCACCCACGAGGCCGAGGTGGACGGCATCGACTTCGCCGAGCACGGGGAGAGCGCCTACCACGTGGTCGGTCGGACAGTCCTGCCCGGGGCGGCTACCCTTGAGGGCCGGTCCTGACCAACGAACTCCCTAGGATTGCCACACGTGTTCGCGACCCTCTCCGATCGCCTTGCCGACACCTTCAAGAACCTGCGCGGCAAGGGCCGGCTCTCCGAGGCCGACGTCGACGCCACGGCGCGCGAGATCCGGCTGGCCCTCCTCGAGGCGGACGTCGCGCTGCCGGTGGTCAAGGAGTTCGTCGGCCGGATCCGGGAACGCGCGCGCGCCGCCGAGGTCTCCCAGGCGCTCAACCCGGCCCAGCAGGTCATCAAGATCGTCAACGAGGAGCTCGTCGAGATCCTCGGAGGCGAGACCCGCCGGCTGCGGTTCGCGAAGACCCCGCCGACCGTGATCATGCTCGCCGGCCTCCAGGGCGCCGGCAAGACGACGCTCGCGGCCAAGCTCGCGCTCTGGCTCAAGGAACAGGGCAAGAGCCCGATGCTGGTCGCCGCCGACCTGCAGCGGCCCAACGCGGTCAACCAGCTCCAGGTGAACGGCGAGCGTGCGGGCGTCACCGTCTTCGCCCCCGAACCGGGCAACGGGGTCGGTGACCCGGTCGCGGTCGCGCGCGGTGGCGTCGACGAGGCGCGCCGCACCCTGCACGACGTGGTGATCATCGACACGGCCGGACGGCTGGGCATCGACGAGGTGCTGATGAAGCAGGCGGCGGACATCCGCGACGCCGTGCAGCCCGACGAGATCCTCTTCGTGGTCGACGCGATGATCGGCCAGGACGCCGTCAACACGGCGAAGGCATTCCTCGACGGTGTCGGCTACGACGGGGTCGTGCTCACGAAGCTCGACGGTGACGCCCGCGGTGGCGCTGCGCTCTCGATCCGGCAGATGACCGGCAAGCCGGTGATGTTCGCATCGGCGGGCGAGCGGCTCAGCGACTTCGACCTCTTCCACCCCGACCGGATGGCCTCTCGGATCCTCGACATGGGCGACCTGCTCACGCTGATCGAGCAGGCGGAGAAGAGTTTCGACGCCGAGCAGGCCGCCAAGGCCGCGGCCAAGCTGTCGGGCCAGGGCGGGGAGTTCACGCTCGACGACTTCCTCGAGCAGATGCAGCAGGTCCGCAAGATGGGGTCGCTGTCGAAGATGCTCGGGATGCTGCCCGGTATGGGCCAGTTCCGCGAGCAGCTGGAGAACTTCGACGAGCGCGAGATCGACCGGATCCAGGCGGTCATCCAGTCGATGACGCCAGCCGAGCGTGCCAACCCGAAGATGATCGACGGCTCGCGGCGGGCTCGGATCGCGAAGGGCTCCGGAAGGTCGGTCTCCGACGTCAACCAGCTCGTCGACCGGTTCTTCGAGGCGCGCAAGATGATGATGCAGATGGCGCGCGGTGGCGGCCTGGGCCTTCCCGGTTCTCCCGGCATGGCGCTGGGCAAGCGGGCCAAGGGGCGTCAGGCGCCGCAGCAGAAGAAGGCCAAGGGCAAGCGCAAGTCGGGCAATCCGGCCAAGCGGGCGCAGCAGGAAGCCGCAGAGGCGGCGGGGGAGACCACCCCCCCGGCGAACCCCTTCGGGATTCCTGCCGACGGCGCGGACGCCCCCGACTTCGATCCCGAGAGCTTCGAGCTGCCCGCGGGCCTGGACAAGTACCTCAAGTAGGCCCTGCCCAGGCCGGCGGGCGACCCGCCGACGTCAGCGGACCGTGAACCGCATCACCTGGCCGCCGCCGACGCAGACACTGCAGGTCGTGACATAGGCCGAGTGGCCCCGCAGCGCCACGCCGTACGGTGCGGGCAGGTTCCCCGCCACCACCTGCGGCGAGGAGTTGTCACCCCGGTGCACCTGGACCAGCGAGCCCATCGGCAACCCCTGGGCGGCGAGCAGGCCGCTGTCCGCGAGCTGCACGGCATAGAGGTGACCGTGGTGCCAGGCCAGGTCGGTGACGTTGGTCAGCCCGCTCGCCCACACCTGCGGCCGATGGCCCGGACGCATCCGGTAGATGTTGGCGCCACCCTGGGGGAACGGGAAGCCGGTCAGCTGGCTGACGAAGAACGCGTGGTGGTGCCGGGCGACCGCCGTGGGCACTGCCTGCATCGGGCCCATGCCTCCCGGTCCCATCGGCGGCTGCGGGTAGGCCACCATCCGGTCCGGGAAGACGGCCATCGGGTGGATGGCCCCGCCGCGCTGGATGCGGAGAAGGTCGTTGCCCCCGGCATCGGCGAGGACGTAGCTGCGGCCGGTGCGCATGAACCCGGTCGGGTCGCTGTCGAGGCCCTGGCTGTGGTCCGGGTTGTGGGTGTACTCGAAGCGGACGACGTCGCCGACCACCCGCAGGTGTCGGGGATGCGCCAGGGTGCTGCGCACCAGCTGACCGAGGTGACGAGCGTGCGTACCGAGGCGGTGGCGTGCCTTCGCGTCTATGCCGGCACCCATCGAGATGTACATCTGCCCGTGCCTGACCAGGACGTCGGCCGGGCCGACCGCCTCCGGGTTCGCGCCCCCGCCGAGCGACGGCAGGTGGCGGACCACGCGACGCTGGTGACCGTCGCGGATCCGGGTGATCCCGCCGGTCATCCCCAGGCACACCGTGCTGCCGTCGCCGCCGGTGGCGCACGGACCGTGTCCGCCGGCCCCGGCCTCGGCGACGTAGAGCGCGCCGTTGGGCGCGAACGAGAGCAGCCGGGGGCTGACCAGACCGCTCGCGACGACCCTCCCGGCGCCGCCCGTCCCGGCCGACGCGGCCGCAGCCCCGGCGAGCGGGCCGGCCACGGCGTTCGGCGTTGCGGCCAGGCCAGTACCGGCGAGCGTGGCGAGGGCGACGGCAGCCAAGGCGTATCGCGAACGGATCGAGCGGGGCCTGTCGGTCATGACGTGCTCCAGGTGGAGGAGGGGATGATCGGTCTCCTCCAACAAACGCCACCCGAGGGCCCGGCGCCATAGCGAGATCGGACTAGGGCGTTCGGGCTATGCCTCAGCTGAGCCGGACGCGCGGGTCGAGGAACGCGTAGAGCAGGTCCACCAGGATGTTGGCCACCACCACGCACGCGGAGGCGAACAACACGATGCCGATGATGACCGGCAGGTCCTGCTGGGTGATCGCGTCGATGGCCGTCTTGCCCAGGCCGGGCAGGCTGAACACCGTCTCGGTGATGACCACCCCGCCGATCAGCTGGCCGAGGTCGATGCCGAACTGGGTCACGACCGGGGTGAGCGCGCTGCGCAGGGCGTGCCGGTAGGTCACCCGGCGCTCGTTGAGCCCCTTGCTGCGTGCGGTCTTGATGTAGTCCTCGCCGAGCACGTCGAGCATCGAGCTGCGGGTCAGCCTGGTGTAGGTCGCCGCGAGCACCAGGGCCAGCGTCAGCCACGGCAGCACCATGTGCAGGAACCACTGGCCGACTCCCTGGCTGAGGGGTGCGTAGCCGCCCGCCGGGAACCACTTGTAGCCCGCCAGCGTGAGCTTGTAGTAGAGGAAGAACAACAGCATCAGGCCGAGGAAGAACGACGGCATCGAGTAGAAGAACAGTGCGAACACGGTCATCGACCGGTCGGCCACCGACCGTGGGTGGATGGCCGAGACGACGCCGTTGAAGACCCCGAGCGCCATCCAGATCACCGCCGCTCCGATGGCGAGCGAGAGGGTGATCGGCAGCGCCTGGGCCATGATGTGGGTGACCGGGATCTGGTGGTAGTAGTCGTAGCCCAGGTCGCCGTGGAACGCCTTGGAGATGAAGTCCCAGTACTGCTTGAGGATCGGTTGGTCCAGGCCGAGCCGGTGGTTGATCAGGTGAATCGTGCGGGGCGTTGCCTGGCGGCCCGCCAGGGTGCGAGCGACGTTGCTGGGCACCACGAAGAACAGGGCGAAGACCGCCACCGTGATGAGCCACAGGACGAGGATCCCCTGGAGGATGCGCAGGATCAGGAATCGGAACATGTCGTCACTCCTCCCTCAGGACCGGCCGGCGCGAGGGTCGAAGGCGTCGCGGACCCCGTCGCCGAAGAGGTTGAAGGCCAGGGTGGTGATCAGCAGGGCGATGCCAGGGAAGGCGACGAACCACCAGGCGACCGTGTAGTAGTTCTGCGACTCCGCGATCATGCCGCCCCAGTCCGCCGTGGGCGGCTGCAGCCCGAGGCCGAGGAAGGACAGGGCGGCCTGGGTGACGATGACCACCGGGATCAGCAGCGTGGTGTAGACGATCACCTGGGCAAGCACGTTGGGGAGCACGTCGATGAACATGATGCGCAGGTTCGTCGCGCCCAGGGAGCGGGCGGCCTCGACGTACTCCCTCTCTCGGATGGACAGCACCTGGCCGCGCACGATACGGGCCACGGATGCCCAGCTGAAGAACCCGATCACCAGGACGGTCATGGTGAGGCCCGGTCCGGCTACCGCGACCAGGGCGATGGCCACCAGGAAGAACGGCACCGACAGGATCACGTCGACGAGGCGGGCCAGCACCGTGTCGACGATGCCCCGGAAGAACCCGGCGGCCAGGCCGACGACCACGCCGATCGCGACGGTGAGCAGCGTGGCGACGACGCCCACGCCGAGCGAGATGCGAGCGCCGTAGGCGATCCGCACCAGGATGTCCCGCCCGAGGTTGTCGGTGCCGAGCCAGAAGTTGCCGTTCGGGCCGACCGGCAGTCCCTCGGGGGTCGTCCCCTGGTGCAGGTACTGGCGGTTCGGGGGATGACCGGTGAAGTGCGTGAAGATCGGCGCGAAGATGGCCGCGAGGGCGATCAGGACGATGACGGCGAGCGAGATCATCGCCACCCGGTCGCGGCGCAGTCGCTGCCAGGCCAGCAGCCAGGGGTTGCGGCCCTCGATCGCGGCGGCCTCCGGAGCGAGCTCGGTCTCGATCTCCTCCGAGCCGCGTGTCTCCGTGCTGCCGGTGCTCACAGCTCGTTCACCCTCTCGCTGTTGGCGACGGTCCCGGGCGTGAGGCTCTCGCCGACCTCCATCGGGAAGTGGCAGGCGGTCACGTGGTTGTTGTGGTCGCCGAGCACCGGAACCAGTGGTGGCTCCTCCCGCGAGCAGATCTCCTGCGCCTTGGGGCAGCGGGGATGGAAGCGACACCCTGATGGCGGGTTGATCGGTGAGGGGAGGTCACCGGTCAAAACGATGCGTTCGCGGCTGTCCGCCGCATCCGGGTCCGGCACGGGGAGCGCGGAGAGGAGCGCCTTGGTGTAGGGATGACGTGTCGTGTTGAAGATGTCGTCGGTGGGCGCGACCTCGACAACCTTGCCGAGGTACATGACCGCGATCCGGTCGCTCACGTGCCGCACCACCGACAGGTCGTGGGTGATGAAGAGGTAGGTCAGGTGGAACTCGTCCTGTAGGTCGGTCAACAGGTTCAGCACCTGGGCCTGGATCGACACGTCGAGGGCAGAGACCGGCTCGTCGCAGACGATCATGCGCGGTCGCAGGGCGAGCGCGCGGGCGACGCCGATGCGCTGCCGCTGGCCGCCGGAGAACTCGGCGGGGAAGCGGTTGTAGTGCTCAGGGTTCAGCCCGACGAGCTGCATCAGCTCCTGGACCTTGCCCTTGCGGTCCTTGCGCTCGCCGATCCGGTGGATCGCGAACGGGTCGCCGATGATCGAGCCCACCCGGCGCCGGGGGTTCAGCGAGCCGTAGGGGTCCTGGAAGATCATCTGCATCTCGCGGCGCACCGTGCGCAGGTCGTGGCGCGAGGCACGTGAGATGTCCCGGTCCTGGAAGACGATCTTGCCCGACGTGAGGTCGTAGAGCCGGGTCATGCAGCGGGCCAGCGTGGACTTGCCGCAGCCGGTCTCTCCCACGAGCCCGAGCGTCTCTCCGCGGCGCACGTCGAGGGTGACGCCGTCGACAGCCCGCACCTCTGCCCGGCTGGAGCCCGCATGGCCACGCACGCGGAAGTACTTGCGCACGTCCTCGACGTGCAGCAGGGTCTCGTCCACGGAGGCGACAGCCTCGGTCTGTTCGCTGGTCATGGCCTCACCGATGTGCCGTCGAGCTGATCTGGGCGAACTTGGAGCTCTCCCACTCGAATTGGAGGGCCCTGTCCGGCTCGAGCCAACATGCCGAGAGATGGCGCTCGTCGGGATGTACGGGCGCGAGAGGAGGGACCTCGCGGCGGCACTTGTCGAAGACGTAGGGGCACCGTGGGACGAACGGGCAGGGATCGAGCTTCGCGAGCAGGCTGGGTGGGTTCCCGGGGATCGGCGTCAGCCGGTCCCGGGTCCCCCCGTGTCCCGGGAGCGACGCGAGGAGCCCCTCCGTGTAGGGGTGGTGGAACTGGTAGAAGATCTCGCGGCGACGGGCGCGCTCCATCACCTGGCCGGCGTACATGACGACCACCTCGTCGGCGACGTCGGCGATCACGCCGAGGTCGTGGGTGATCAGGATGATCGCCGTGCCGGTGTCGGCCTGCACGTCCTGCATCACCTTGAGCACCTGCGCCTGGACCGTGACGTCGAGCGCCGTGGTCGGCTCGTCCGCGATCAACAGGGCCGGGTTCAGTGCCATCGCCATGGCGATCATCACCCGCTGGCGCATGCCACCCGAGAACTGGTGGGGGAAGTCGTCGATCCGGGCGCGGGCGTTGGGGATCCGGACCAGGTCGAGCAGCTCGATGGCCCGCTGTCGGGCTCGCCGCCGAGGGACCGACTCGTGGGCCCGGATCATCTCGATGATCTGCCAGCCGACGGTGTAGCACGGGTGCAGGCTGGAGAGGGGGTCCTGGAAGATCATCCCGATCCGCCGGCCGCGGATCCGGCGCATCTCGCGCTGGCTCGCGTGCAGCAGGTCCAGCCCGTCGAACATCGCCGAGCCGGTGATCTTGGCACCGGCGACGAGCCGGGTCAGGCTCTGCGTCGCAACGCTCTTGCCCGATCCCGACTCGCCGACGATGCCCAGTGTCTGCCCCGGCTCGACGGTGAACGACACTCCACGGACCGCCCTCACCACCCCGTCAGCGGTGTCGAAGGACACGTGGAGGTCGTCCACCTCGAGGAGAGCCACGCCCTGCTCCTTCCGGGCCTCAGCCGCCCTGCTTGGCCTTGTCGATCCAGACGTTCGTCGGGTCGAAGTTCTGGATGGCCGGGACGTAGACGGCGTTGTGCACCTGTGAGGCGTGGTAGTTCGCCTGCTTCGGTGAGGTGATCGGGAAGAACGCGGCGTCCTTCATCACCTGCGCGTCAGCCTTCTCCCACAGCGCCGATGCCTGGCTCTCCGACGAGGCGCTGGACGCCTGGTTGATGAGCTGGTTCGTCTTCGGGTTGTTGTAGAACCCGAAGTTGCTCCCGGTCGGCGGGAACGACGGCTGGCCGCTGAACAGCGGGCCGAAGAAGGACAGCGCCGCGTTGCCGTACCAGTCGGCTCCCCAGCCGGCGATCGCGAGGTCCCACACTCCGCGCTGCGCCACAGTCGGCACCTCGAGGTACTTCGTGTAGAAGTCCGACGCGGTCGAAGGAACGCCGCTGACCTTGACCCCCACCTTGGTGAGGTCCTGCTGGATGACCTGGAAGAGGTTCCGGGAGCCCTCCGAGTCACTGCGGTACAGCACCTTGACGTTGAGGCCCGAGAGACCGGCCTGCTTCAGCATCTGCTTGGCCTTGGTCGGGTTGAACTTGTAGAGGTCGATGTTCTGCGACCCCACGATGTTCGACGGGAGCACGTGTGTCAGCGGCGGGTTGATCTTGGGGCCACCGAGCACGCGGATCATGTCGTTGCGGTTCAGCGCGTAGGAGAGCGCCTGCCGGACCGTGGCCTTCTGGAGGGCCTTGCCGTTGTTGGGCGACACCGTGTTGAACACGACGTACGGGTTGCTGGACGCCGTCGGACCCAGGTTCAGGTTCGGGTCCTGCTTGGCGATCAGGCCCGGGAGCTGTGACGGCGGCGGGAAGTCGTCCCACTCCATGTCGGCGCTCGCCGTCCCGGTCTGCAGCTGCTGCTGCGCGGAGTTCTGGCTGACTGTCTCGTCGATGACGATCTTGTCGACGTAGGCATGCCGGATCGGGTCGGAGCTCTTGCTCCACGCAGGGTTGCGGACGAAGGTGATGTTCTTCGTCGCGTTGTAGGACTCGACCTTGTAGGGCCCGTCGGAGATCGTGTGCTGGGCCTGCTGGCTGCTGGCCGGGAGGTACTTCAGCTGCTCGACCGGCGCGGGCGAGAACGCCGGCATGGTCAGCATGTCGGTGAAGTACGACGCCGGCGAGGTCAGCTTGAACTGCACCGTGAGCTGGTTCTTGGCCACCACCCCGGGCAGCGGTGTCTTGTTGATGTAGCTCGCCTGCGCCGAGGCGCTCGTCGAGGACACCTTGGAGAAGCCGGAACAGAACTTCGTGTAACCGACGATCAGGTTGGCGAAGTCGGGCGTCCCGCCGAACGGCTGGGTCGGGTTGCAGGTGCGCTTAACGCCGCGGACCACGTCTGCTGCGGTCACCTGCCTCGCGGGACTGGTGTCCCACTTGGCGCCCTTGCGGAGGGTGATGGTGACGGTCTTGCCGTCCTTGCTGATCCCGCCGTTGGACTGGGTCGGCACCGACGTGGCCAGGTCGGGAACGGCCGTGGTGGTCTTGCCGGGCGTCGCCGGGTAGGTGAACAGCTGCCGGCTCCACATCCGTAGGCCCAGGTAGCCGATCGTGTAGTAGCTGATGTTGGGGTCCATGTAGTCGACGTCGCTCTGACCCAGCAGGTTGAGGGTGCCCCCGGACACGGCCCCCTTCGTGCCGCCGTTGATGGCGCTCTGGCCGGTGTTGCCACCGCCGCCGCCGCCGCCGCCACCGCCACCTGACGAGCCGCAGGCTGCGACGGTGACCATGGAGACGACGGCCAGGATGCTGAGGCCGAGGCGTTTCGTGTTCTTGGGCATGACTCCTCCTATGGCCGGGACGCTAGGAGTGCGCCGGTCCGGTCCACAACGCCGGTCGGGCAACCGTCACCAGCACGCCACACCGTTGTCATCCGCCGCCCGCGGGATGTGACGGGTCCATGACAGGACGCAACCTGTGACACGCAACTGCAACCCGAGGTTTTGTCCGGGGTGCCGGGCGGGGCACAGTATGGGGTGTGAAGCGGCATGTCCTGCTCGTCGAGGACGACCCCCGGGTGCGCAGGGTGCTGCGGCTCGCCCTGGAGGACGAGGGCTACCAGGTGGCCGAGGCCGCCACGGGCTGTGACGGGCTGCGATCGCTGCACGCCGACCCTCCCGACGTGGTGCTGCTCGACCTGATGCTCCCCGACACCGACGGCTTCGCGGTCTGCCGGGGCATCCGGCGTGACTCCGCCGTACCCGTCATCATGGTGACGGCACGCACTGACAGCCACGACGTCGTGGCCGGCCTCGAGGCCGGCGCCGACGACTACGTGACCAAGCCTCTCGTCGCCAAGGAGCTCTCTGCCCGGATCCGGGCGCTGTTGCGCCGCGCGCAGGGATCGTCTGAGTCCGAGACCCCCCGGCTCGTCGTCGACGACCTCGAGATCGAGGTGGAGGAGGGCACCGTGCGGCGCGACGGCGACCTGCTGTCCCTGACCCGGACCGAGTTCCGGTTGCTGGTCGAGCTCGCCCGGCACGAGGGGCGCGTGTGCAGCCGCGAGCACCTCCTCGAGCGGGTGTGGGGCTACGGCTACTTCGGCGACAGTCGGCTGGTCGACGTGCACATCCGGCGGCTCCGCACCAAGGTGGAGCGCGATCCGGCGAACCCGCGCCACGTCATCACCGCCCGCGGACTCGGGTACCGACTGGTCGGCACGGGCGGCTGAGCCTTGGCCAGCCCTCGGCTGCCGCGGGTCCGCCTCGGCCTCCGCGACCGGGTCACGATCGCCTTCGGGCTGATGGCACTGGCGCTCTCCGCGCTGCTGGCCGTCGTCACCTGGGTGCTGGTCACCCACGACCTGCTCAGCCAGCGACGGGCAGCGGCCCGCGTGGAGACCAGCGCCAATGCCCAGGTGCTCGCCACCGGTCTGGGCACGCACGGGCTGGCGGTCGCCAACGTGATGGACAAACTCACCAACACCGCAGGTTCGGCGCTGCTGGTGGCCTACCACGGCCATTGGTACTCCACCGTGCTCGAGCGAGACCCCTCCCTGCTGCCCGCCCAGCTCCGGGCACAGGTGCGCCAGGGCTCGGTGGCCGAGCAGGTCACCTGGGTCGGGGACGCGAAGTACCTGATCGTGGGGGTGCCGCTGCGAGGGGACGGCGACGCGCTCTTCGAGCTCTTCCCGCTGGGCGACCTCGACCACACCTACCACGTGCTGGCGATCACGCTGGTCGCCGTCGCGGCCGGCACCTCGCTGGCCGGACTGATGGCCGGGCGCTACGCGAGCCGACGCGCCTTCCAGCCGCTGCGCAGCGTGACCCAGGCCGCCGAGGCTTTCGCCCGGGGCAACCTCGAGGTGCGTCTCGAGGCCGAGCACGACCCTGACCTGGCCGGTCTGGCCCGGTCCTTCAACCGGACGGCCGACGCCTTCGCCAAGCGGGTCGCGGCCGACGCCCGATTCGCCGCCGACGTCAGCCACGAGCTCCGGACTCCGTTGACCACGATGCTCAACTCCGCCGAGCTGCTGTCCCGCCGGCGGGCGGAGCTGCCGGAGCGGCTCCGGGAGCCGCTGGACCTGCTCGTCTCGGACCTCGAGCGCTTCCGGGTGCTCGTCATCGACCTGATCGAGATCTCGCGCGACTACACCTTCGCCGAGCACGAGTCCGAGCCCGTGTGGATCGCGGAGCTCACCGCCCGCGCGGCCGACGCGGCTGCGGGCAGGCCGGTGACCGTCGTCGAGCCGGGGGCCGAGCGCCTGCGCGTCAACGCCGACAAGCGGAGGCTCGAGCGGGTGGTCACCAACCTGGTCCAGAACGCCGAACGGCACGGGCGCGGTTGCGTGGAGACGCGGGTGGTCCAGGTCGGGGCCCTGGTGCGGCTCACCGTCGACGACGCGGGGCCGGGGATCGCCGACCGCGACCGCGACCGGGTCTTCGAGAGGTTCGCCCGCAGGTCCGGGTCCGACGGCGCGCGGGGGGTCGGGCTGGGTCTCGCGATCGTCCGCCAGCACGTGCTCTGGCACGGCGGCACGATCAGGGTCGAGGACCGGCCCGGTGGGGGCGCCCGATTCGTCGTGGAGCTCCCGGTGGGGGGCGGCCACCGTGGCTGACCGTGCCCGCCGCGCGCAGCGCGCCGCTGCGGTTGCGCTGACCTGCGCCCTGGCCCCGGTGGCGCTGGCGGGCTGCTCGGTCGCCGTGCAGGAGCACCCGGTCGTGGTCGGCACCGGCCGCCTCCGGGCGCCCACGGCCGCCGCAGCACCTGGCGACGACGCCGCGAACCGGATCGAGGTCTACCTGGTCAAGCACGACCGCCTGGCCGGCGTCTACCGGCCGGCGCCGGCGGGCCGGGGGCTCCGTGGCGCCCTGCGCGCCCTGACCGCACCTCTCGACGGTAGCGAGCAGGCGGCCGGCTACCGGTCCGCCCTCCCGTCCGGAGGAGGCCGGCTCGCCGCCAGGGCGCGCGCCGGTATCGCCTACGTGGAGCTGCCCAGCGGGTTCGGCGGCCTCGGGGTCTCCGAGCAGGTGCTCGCCATCGGCCAGATCACCGACACCCTGACCAGGCTCGGCTCGGTCGACGCCGTCCAGCTGACCCACCAGGGTCACGACGTCGACATCCCGGTCGCCGGCGGACGGCTGGTTCCCGGGCCGGTGACCGCCGCGAACTACAAGTCGGTGACCGCGCCGGAGCCCAAGCCCACCCCTCGGCGGCCCACGGGCCGGCCGCGCAGCACCACGCAGCCCGGCTCGGCGAGCACCGACAAGTCACCGAGCGGGTCCGCGTCGTAGACCACGAAGTCGGCTGTCGCGCCCTCCGCCAGGTTGTCGTCGAGACCGAGCCACGTGCGAGCCCGCCACGAGGCGGCGCCCAGGGCCTCGAAAGCGGTGAGCCCGTAGGCCGCCAGCTCGAGCACCTCGCCGGCGATCTGCCCGTGGGGGAGGACACCGCCGGCGTCGGTGCCGGCATAGATGGGCACGCCCGCCTCGTGCGCGGCCATGATCGTGTCTCTACGACGACGGTGCAGGTCGATCATGTGCTCGCCGTACGCGGGAAACTTGGCCCCGGCCTGCTCGGCGTACTTCGGGAAGTTCCGGAGCTGCATCGCCGTCGGCACGAGCGACACCCCGTTCGCCACCATCTCCTCGACCAGGTCGGTGGACAGACCGGTCCCGTGCTCGATGCAGTCGATGCCGGAGCCGATCAGGTCGCGCAGGGCCGCCTCGCCGAACACGTGGGCCGTGACCCGGGCGCCGTGCTCGTGCGCGACCCGCATCGCCGCGTCGAGGGCGTCTCGCGGCCACAGCGGGGCGAGGTCGCCGGACTCCCGGTCGATCCAGTCCCCGACGAGCTTGACCCAGCCGTCGCCGCGCTGCGCCTCCTGGGCGACGTACGCCGGCAGCTCCTGCGGCTCGATCTCGTGGGCGTAGTTGCGGATGTAGCGCCTCGGCCTGGCCAGGTGGCGCCCCGCCCGGACCAGCCGGGGCAGGTCGTCGCGGTCGTGGACCCAGCTGGTGTCCACCGGGGACCCGCAGTCACGCAGCAGGAGGGCGCCCGCGTCGCGGTCGGCGATCGCCTGCTGCTCGGCCTCCGCGTCGGTCACGCCGCCGTGCTCGTCGAGGCCGACGTGGCAGTGTGCGTCGACCAGCCCGGGGACGATCCAGCCCTCGGCGACGAGCTCGGCGCCGGGCTGTGGCTCGTAGGTCACGGTGGCCGCTCCCGGACCGCCGACGACGTAGAGGTCCCGCGGCTCTCCGTCGGGGAGGACCGGCCCCCGGAAGCGCATCGCAGTCATGGCCGCGACGCTAGCGCCGAGGCGTGATTTCTGCGAACCCCCTGGCGTCTGGCAGAATCGGGGGTCGAGTCCTGTGCGCTGCGGGCCCTCTCATCCACGGCGCGCAGTGTCCGCAGAGCAGCCTGACCCGTGCCCCACGCGGGGGAGCGGGCCGCTCACCACATCCAGACACCAAGGAGACACCACAACTGTGGCCGTCAAGATTCGCCTGAAGCGCATGGGCAAGATCCGCCAGCCCTACTACCGCGTGGTCGTCGTCGACTCCCGCAAGAAGCGGGACGGCAAGGTCATCGAGGAGATCGGCAAGTACCACCCCAAGCAGGAGCCCTCGTTCATCGAGGTGCAGTCGGAGCGGGCACAGTACTGGCTGGGCGTCGGTGCGCAGCCCTCCGAGGCCGTCGAGGCGATCCTCAAGGTGACCGGCGACTGGCAGAGGTTCAAGGGGCTGCCGGGCGCGGAGGGCACCCTGCGCACCGCCGAGCCGAAGCGCGACAAGACCGAGATCTTCAACGAGGCGCTCAAGGACATCGCCGGCGAGCCGAAGTCCGGGGCCGTGACCACGAAGAAGGCTGCCCAGAAGAGCGCGGAAAAGAGCGCGGAGAAGAAGGCTGCTCCGGCCGCGGCAGCCCCGGCGGAGGCAGCCCCGGCAGAGGCAGCCCCGGCAGAGGCAGCCCCGGCAGAGGCAGCCCCGGCCGCGGAGCCGGAGCCCGAGACTCCGGCCGCCGAGAGCACCGAGGCCTGAGCCGATGCTCGCCGAGGCACTGGAGCACCTGGTCCGTGGCATCGTCGACCATCCTGACGATGTCAGCGTGCGCGACAAGGACTCCCGTCGGGGTTCGATCCTCGAGGTGCGCGTGCACCCTACCGACCTGGGGAAGGTGATCGGTCGTGGCGGCCGCACCGCGACCGCCTTCCGCACGGTCATCAGCGCCCTCGCAGGCCGGGGCGGCGCCCGCGTCGACTTCGTGGACGTCGATCGCGGACGCTGACCGCTGGCGATGGACGACTACCTGGTCGTCGGGCGGATCGGCCGGCCGCACGGCATCCGCGGTGAGGTCACCCTCGAGGTGCGGACCGACGAGCCGGGTCGGCGCCTCGCCGACGGCGCCGTGCTGGCGGTGCGCGCCGCCGGTCCACAGGACCGGCAGCCCGCGGCCGTCACCATCGTCGGCACCCGGTGGCACCAGGACCGGTTGCTGGTGCGCTTCGTCGAGCTCGGTGACCGCGCAAGCGCGGAGGCGGCACGCGGCTGGGAGCTCACCGTCCCGCTCGACCCCGACGAGTCGCCCGAGGACCCCGAGGAGTTCTACGACCACCAGCTGGTCGGGCTCCTCGTCGAGGACTCTTCGGGCCGGGCCCGCGGGACGGTGACCGCGGTCCAGCACGGAGCCGGCCAGGACCTGCTGCACGTCGACGTCGACGGTCGGGACGTGCTGCTGCCGTTCGTCCGTGCCCTCGTCCCGGAGGTCGACGTCGCCGCGGGCCGGATCGTCGTCGACGACCGTCCGGGGCTGCTGGACGGCGGCGCCCTGTGACCGCGGGGACCCGCGACGAGCCGACGATGCGGATCGACGTGGTCACGGTGTTCCCCGACTACCTCGCGCCGCTCGACCTCTCCCTGCCGGGGAAGGCGCGGCGCAACGGGCTGCTCGACCTGCGCGTGCACGACCTGCGTGACTGGAGCCACGACCGGCACCGCACGGTGGACGACACGCCCTACGGCGGTGGTGCCGGCATGGTGATGAGACCGGAACCGTGGGGGGAGGCTCTGGACCAGCTGGCCGGCCCCGGGACAGTGCTCGTCGTCCCCACCCCAGCAGGTGAGCGGTTCACCCAGCAGGTGGCGGCGGGGCTCTCCACCTCGCGCCACCTGGTGTTCGCGTGCGGCCGCTACGAGGGGATCGACCAGCGGGTGATCGAGCATGCCGCCGCCCGGATGGAGGTTCGCGAGCTCTCGCTGGGCGACTACGTGGTCAACGGTGGCGAGGTCGCCGCCTTGGCGATCGTCGAGGCGGTGGTGCGGTTGCTGCCCGGCTTCATGGGCAATGCCGACTCGCTGGTGGAGGAGTCGCACGCGGACGGGCTGCTGGAGTACCCCGTCTACACGAGGCCGCCCAGCTGGCGCGGCCTGGCCGTGCCCCCGGTGCTGCTCTCCGGCGACCACGGGCGGATCGCGGCCTGGCGTCGCGAGCAGGCGGAGCGGCGTACGGCGCAGACCCGACCCGACCTGCTGCCGCCGGCGGTGCTGCTCGACGAGCTGGACGTGCGGGCCGCCGAGCCCGCGGATGCCGGCGAGGTGCTGACCCTGCAGCTGGCCTGTGCGGCGTCGGGGCGGAGCGCAGCGGGCGGCGGCGCGGGGCCCCGCCCCGGCGCGGCCCGCGCCCCCACAACCCACACGCGGGGCGCGGAGACACGACTGGGGGGCCGCGCCGCCGGCCCGGGCGGGGGGGGCCGGGGGGGACGCGCGGGTGACC